>CALVPU010000069.1 GCA_944353735.1 uncultured Eubacteriales bacterium
GAATTGTACCTGCTGGCGAACATGCTCGCCGGCGCCGCGGTGTCCGCCATCGTCGCGGTCTTCTGGGGCAACTGGCTGCTGGCGCGGCGCGGCGAAGCGACGCCGGACAGCTTTGTCGGTCTGCACGACTGGTTCCTGCCGGCGAACCTGACCTGGGGCACGCTGATGACGCTGCTCGCGGCATGGATCGTGACGGGCACCGCCATTCCCGGCGGCGCGATCGCGTGGTGTGCGGTCAGCGCGCTGGCGCAGGTGGCGTTCGTCGTGCAGGCGCTCGCCGCCTGCGACCGGCGCATCAAGGCGCGCGGCGCAACGCGCGGTCGCCGCACGGCGACGGTCGTGCTGATCCTGCTGGCGGGATTGATCTTCCGCGCTTATGGCACGTTCACGTTCCTGTCGCTGATCGGCTGCGCATCGGCGCTGTTCGGTCGCCGCGGCGCGGCGCGCCCCATTGTGGAAAAGCTCAAAAAGACGTTCGGCGGCGACGACCGCTGAACACGGGAGGCAAAGGATATGAAGGTCATTTTGTTGATGGACGTCAAGGGCACGGGCAAGAAGGACCAGATCGTCGAGGCGTCGGACGGCTTCGCGCGCAACTATCTGATCCCGCGCAAGATGGCGAAGGAAGCGACGCCGGAAGCGCTCAACGCGATTTCGCGCGCCAAGAGCGCCGACAAGCACCGCGAGGACGTGCGCCGCGCAGAGGCGGAGCAGCGTGCCCGCGAGCTGAAGGGCAAGGTCATTCAGCTGACCGTGCGCGGCGGCGAGAACGGCAAGCTGTACGGCGCGGTCACAAACGACCAGATCGCCGCGGCGCTCAAGGAGCAGCACGGCGTCGAGGTCGACAAGCGCAAGCTTGAATTGGAAGAGCCGGTGCGCAGCGCCGGTCAGACGACGGTGACGCTGAAGCTGATGGCGGGCATCAGCACGCGCATGCTGCTCAACGTCAAGGTCTCCGGCAAGTAAATGGAAGCGCAGTTTCCCATGGGCGCGGACGGCGTGCGCGTTCCGCCCAACCATCCGGAATCGGAACGCGGCGTACTCGGCGCGATGCTGCGCTCGCGCGAAGCGGCGCTGCTCGCCATTGAGACGTTGCAGCCGCAGGATTTCTATGACCCCGCCAATCGCGAGGTCTATTCCGCGATGCTCGCGATGGCGTCCGCCTCGCGGGCAATTGATCTGGTAACGCTCGACGAGGAGCTCACGCGGCGCGGCAAGCTCGAAGCGATCGGCGGCGCGGCGTACCTGATCGAGCTGAGCCGTTCTGTCCCCTCGGCGGCGAACGCCCGCGCATACATCCGCATCGTCGATGAAAAATCCACGCTGCGCAAGCTGATCGCCGCCTCGGAAAAGATCGCCGAGGCGTGCTACGCCGGTCAGGAGGAGACGCAGGCAATTCTCGAGCAGGCGGAAAAGTCGATCTATGACATCACCATGCGCCGCGGCGGCGAGGAGCTGCAGCCGATCCAGCCGGTGCTGCTGTCGACCTTCGAAAAGATCGAGCTGCTGGTCAAAAACAAGGGACGCATCGAGGGCGTGCCGACCGGCTACACGGAGCTGGACGACATGCTCACCGGACTGCACCCCGGCGAACTGGTGTTGGTCGCCGGACGCCCGTCGATGGGCAAGACCAGTATCGGCATGAACTTCATCGAAAACGCAGCCATCCGCGCCGGCAAGAAGGCGGCGGTGTTCTCGCTGGAAATGCCCGCGGAACAGCTGGCGATGCGCATGCTGTGCACCGAAGCGCGCGTCGACATGCAGCGCGTGCGACGCGGTCAACTCGAAGACGAGGAGTGGGAAAAGCTCTGCGACGCGATGATCAGCATCGGTCCTGCCTCGATCCACGTCGACGCCACGCCGGGCATCACCGTGTCCGGCGTGCGCTCCAAGGCGCGCAGGCTTCAGCTCGAACACGGACTGGACGTAATCATGATCGACTACCTGTCGCTGATGAGCGGCGTCGGTCGCTTCGGCAGCCGCCAGGAAGAAGTTTCGTCGATCTCGCGCTCGCTCAAGGCGCTGGCCATCGAGCTGGGCGTGCCGGTCATCGCGCTGCAGCAGCTGTCGCGCGCCCCAACTGGTCGCGCCAACCACCGCCCGATGCTGTCGGACATCCACGAGTCGGGCGCGATCGAGCAGGACGCCGACGTCGTGATGTTCATCCATCGCGAGGACTATTACAATCCCGAAACCGAAGAAAAGAACATTGCCGAGATCATCATCGCCAAGCAGCGCAATGGCTCGCTGGGCACGGTGAAGCTCGGCTGGAAGGGCGAATACACGTGGTTTATGGACCTCTCGCCGCGACCGAAGGAGGCGGACTGACCGTTCACTGCCCGCCTTGACGGCGAAAGCGCATTGGGGTCGGATCAATGCACGCATTCACAGGAGGAAAACGTCATGGGCTGGAGCCTTTTCGCGGGAATCGTCTTTGTCGGAATCGGCGCATT
Source organism: uncultured Eubacteriales bacterium (assembly GCA_944353735.1). Classification (GTDB taxonomy): domain Bacteria; phylum Bacillota; class Clostridia; order Christensenellales; family Aristaeellaceae; genus Faecivicinus. The sequence goes on from CALVPU010000069.1 coordinate 2,454, forward strand.
TCTCTTTTGCAGGCCCGATTTGCTTTGGAAATTGACGGAGAGATGGAAATCCTATCGGGCGGACGAGCCGTCCGACCTCTACCTGAAGAGCACGAAATTGGGCGGCGCACTGTTTGCGCTTCTCGGCATCGCGATCGCCGTTCTCGTGCTGATTTTGTAGGCCTAAATCAAAATATTGCAAGGAGGCGAGCCGCAAAGGCGCTTCGGCTGCAGACCGTCGCGAGCGCTTTTTGAAATGAAAGGGCGCGAAAGCCGATTCCCTGCGCCCGCTGACGGCTGTGCGCCGACGGATGGAGAACGCCATGTACTACGAATCCTACGCAAGAAAAAAGCCGCGCCCGCGAAAAAAGCGGCGCGGCGGCTGTCTGGGCGCGTTGCTGCGCTTTTTTGGCAAGCTGGTCGCGCTGGCGCTCGTGCTCGCGATGGTGGGCGCGGTGGGACTCTACTTCCTGCCGGTCTCGCTGTTCATGGTAGAGCCGGATTACGACCTTGCGCTGGCAACCGACCTGCCGTCGAGTCCCATCAACGTGCTCGTGCTCGGCGTCGACGTGCTCAACGACGGCAGCCAGCGCAGCGACACGATGATGATCGCCTCCATCGACCGCGGCACATTGCGCCTGACTTCCATTCAGCGCGATACGTACGTTGAGATCGACGGCTACGGGCGCGGCAAGATCAATGCCGCCTACGTCTACGGCGGTCCGGAGCTGGCGATGCGCACGGTCAATCAGGCGTTCGGCATGAACATCATGCACTACGTGGTCGTGGATTTCACCGCACTGGTGGACATGGTCGACGCGCTCGGCGGCATCGAACTGGACATCTCCGAAGCGGAGCGCGAGCAGATCAACATCAACGTCGTCGATTCCGCCAAGGTGTTCTACCGGCTCGGCTATCAGGCGAGCGAGCTGCTGAACAGCGGCGAAGACACGCACCTCGACGGCCTGCAGGCGCTCGGCTACGCCCGCATCCGCAGCTTGGACAGCGACTTCGTGCGCACGAGCCGTCAGCGCGCAGTGGTCGGCGCGATGCTGAAAAAGCTCCGCGCATCGCTGTGGAATCCCGTCGTTGTCGGACGCTTCGCGGCGGAAGCGCTGGAAGGCGTCCGCACCAATCTCAACCTCGCGCAGCTGATCGCTCTGGGCGAGAAGGCGCTGTTCGCCGGGGAAATCGAGCAGCTTCGCATGCCCGTCGACGGCGCATTCGCCGACGACGGCTCCAAGCTGACGATCACCGACGCCGAGGCAAACGTTCGCGCGCTGCGCGCGTTTATCTACGCCGAATGACCCGCGCGGGGACAATTCGAGCCGCACATCGCGATGATGTGCGGCTCGAACGGTTTTATGCGGCTGCGCGGTTGACCAGCGCCTGTTCGTCGCGCTTCATCTCATTGAGCAGCGACATGCCGATGGGGATGGCAAAGGCGAAGGAAATCACGTCGGCGATCGACTGCGAGATCTCCACGCCCAGCAGCCCAAACAGCTGGGGCATGATCAATACCGTCGGCACAAAGAACAGCCCCTGACGCGCCATGGCGAGGAACGACGCGCGCACCGCCTTTCCGGTCGTCTGCGTCATCATGTTGCACATGGTCGTCCACGCCGCGAGCGGGAAGGTCAGACACTGCCAGCGCAGCGCGGCGGTGCCGATTTCGGTGACAGCCGCGTCGTCGAGGAAGATCGCCACGATCGGCTCCGCGAGCAGCGCGCCGACGATCGCCAGCCCGATCAGCACGGCGGTCGACAGCTTCACGCAGAACCAGAACGCCTCGCGCACGCGGGCGAACAGCTTCGCGCCGTAGTTGAAGCCGCACACAGGCTGAAAGCCCTGCCCGAAGCCGATCAGGCAGCTGTTGGCAAACTGCATGATGCGCGCAACGATCGTCATGGCGGCGATGGCGACGTCGCCGTAGGGCTTGGCGGCAAAGGTCAGGCTGATGGTCGCCACGCTGCCCAGTCCCTGGCGCAACAGCGACGGCGTGCCGCCGTTGAGGATCGTCAAATAGTGGCGCGCATTCGGGCGGAAGTTCTTCAGGCGGATGGTGATCGTGCCGCCGCGGTGGGTGCCGATCCACAGCAGCACAAAGCCGGCAAACTGGCTGATGATTGTCGCCAGCGCCGCGCCGCCGACGCCCATGTCAAACGTGAAGATCAGCAGCGGATCGAGGCCGATGTTGATCACCGCGCCGGAGACGATGCCGACCATGGCGTAGACGGCGTTCGCCTGGTAGCGCATCTGATTGTTGAGCACCAGCGACGCCGTCATGTACGGCGCGCCGATGAGGATAAAGCTCATGTAGTCGCGCACATAGGGCAGGGTCGTCTCCGTGGCGCCGAGCATATAGGACAGCGGATTGATCCCGATCAGTCCGACAACCATGATGACAAAGCCGGCGATCAGCGCCGAGAAGAAGCCCGTCGCCGCCATGCGCTGGGCGTCCTCGTTGTCGTGCGCGCCGAGCGCGCGGGAAATGTAGTTCCCGGAACCGTGACCAAAGAAAAAGCCCACTGCCTGAATGATCGCCATCAGCGGATAGACGATGCCGACGCCCGCAGTGGCGCTGGCATTGTCGAGCTTGCCGACGAAGAACGTGTCTGCCATGTTGTAAAACGAGGTCACCAGCATGCTGATGATCGTCGGCACCGCCAGCTGGCAGACCAGCTTCTTGACGGGCGTCTGGGTCATGCGCTGAAACTTGCGCTCCTGCGCGCTGTCCATGAAACCTCACTCCTCTTTTGTGCTTCGCGCCGCGCGTCGCTCTTTTCATACGCCGAATTCAAACAGCGTCATCTGGCTGCTCTCGGGCATGTCGCCCAGGCATCCCGCCTGCCGGAGCATCTCAATGACCGGCTTGGGCACCTTGCGGCGGATCATGTCGTCCTGCGAGATAAACGGTCCGCCCTCGCGCGCCGCGGTGAACGCCTTTGCGGCGCCCTCGCCGACGCCCGGCAGCGCCGAAATCGGCGGCAGGATCGCGCCCTCTGCGTCGAGCAGATAGTCGACGGCATCGGAGGCGTAGATGTCGATCGGCTTGACATGCACGCCGCGCAGGTTCATCTCCACGAGGACTTCCAGCAGCGTGTTCTCGTCGTCCTTGCGCTCGCGCTCGACCTTGTCCAGTTCCTTGATGGCGTCGATCATGCTGCGCAGCTGGTCGAGGTCCGAGGTGACCATGCGCGTGGCGTCGAAGCTCTCGGCGTTGCGCGACAGGTAGCAGCAGTAGTAGGCCTCGGGATAGAAGATCTTGAAATAGGCGATGCGCAGCGCCATCGTCACGTAGGCCACGGCGTGCGCCTTGGGGAACATGTACTTGATCTTCTTGCAGCTGCCGATGTACCAGTCCGGCGCGTC
>CALVPU010000070.1 GCA_944353735.1 uncultured Eubacteriales bacterium
CCACACCTCAAGGACCAGCTCGTCGGCGGCGAGGTTGGTAAAGCGAAAGTCCGTGCCGGCGCGGTAGTCGACCAGCACCGCCTGCGCGCCGTCGGAAACGTAGCCGCCGGCATAGGCGTCGCCGTAAAACGACACCGCGTCGAACGACACCGCGCCCTCCGGCAGATCGCACAGCGCGAGGTATACCGTCGAGGCGACCTGCGCCACGCCGCCGCCCACGACTTCCGCGCCGCGACCGTTCTGCGCCGCGCGGTAACCGCGCGCTTCGGTCCGCGCGCCGACTACGGCGTTGAAGGAGAATGCTTCGCCGCGCGCCAGCGAGGTCTGATTGACCGCGGCAGCCGCCAGCCGGACGTTCTCCGCGCGGTCGGTGCCGGCATCGGCGAGCGTGGTCTGAGCAAACGCGCTCGCCGTCTCCGCCACGGCGGGCACGGCGATCCCGATTGCCAACAAGAGCGCCATCAACAGCCCGATCCACCTGCGCATTTCGCCATCGCCTCCTTCCGCCTCCGCCGCGGTCGCTCGATATTTTGTCCTTCAATTAGACGCCTGGTGGAGGCGTTTGGTTCCCGCCGGATGCGCTCAGATAGATTTCGGCGTAGGCGGCGCTCTGCTCGACGCGCACGCGGCTGAGCTTGATCATCTCGAGCAGCGCCATGAACATCGTCACCAGCTCGACGCGCGAGAGCCGGTCGTCAAACAATTCCGAGAAGGCGAACCGTCCGCCGCGCAGCTTGCGCGCGATGCGCGACATGCAGCCGGAAACGGTGAACTGATCGCGCCGGATTTCACGCCCCGCCATGTTCTCCGCGCGCTCGTTGGCCTCGGCGCGCTCGAGCACGCGCTGGAACGCCCGCACGAGCTTGTCCAGCGTCAGCCCCGTGATTTCCACGCTGGGCGGCGGCAGGGGATACTCCTCGGGCATCTTCGTCATCAGCGCGCGCGCCTCTTCCTCGAGCGCGTGCATCCGCTCGGAGGCTTCCTTGAACTGCCGGTATTCGGTCAGCTGCCTGATGAGCGCCTCTTCGGGGCTCAGCTCGTCCTCGTTCTCGGGCTTGGGCGGCTTGGGTAGCATCGCGCGCGACTTGATTTCCAGCAGCGTCGCCGCCATCTGCAGAAATTCGCTGGCGGAATCCATGTCCAGCTCGTCGACCAGCCGCATCGACTCGAGATACTGCTCGGTGATCTCGCTGACAAAGATGTCCTGAATGTCGACCTTGGCATTGGAGATCAGCGTCAGCAGCAGGTCCAGCGGCCCGTCGAACTGCTTGAGCGATACGATGTACGCCATCAGAACATCCCCGCAGCGCGCAGGAGCGACAGCACCGCACCGCCCGTGCCGCTCATTACGCCGTCGACCACCCAGTTCAGCGCATCGCTCAGCAATCCGCTCGTCACCAGCACCAGCATGATTACCATGCCGACGCGCTCGGCGCGCACATCGGCGAACAGCGGTCGCTTCAGCACCAGGTCGTTGAGCGCGTGGTAACCGTCCAGCGGCGGAATCGGGATCAGGTTGAATACCGCCAGCACGAGGTTGACCGAGACGAAATAGTAGACCATCTCATATACATAGCCCCACACGCTGCCAAATACCGGCGCGATCAGCAGCTCGCCCGCGCCGTAGGGATAGATCAGCAGATCGCGCACCGAATACCAGTAGTCGCCGGCGCAGAGCGCCTCGACGCCGCCGAAGCTGGAGCGATAGAGCTCCGCATCGGAATAGGCATATCCCGGTACATAGGAAAGCTGTCCCAGCGCCGCCCAGATCGCGCCGTACATCAGCAGGCAACCGGCGAAGAACAGGATCAGGTTCATCGTGATGCCCGCCAGCGAGACCTTGAGGTCGTCGCTGCGGTAGCTGCGGAAGTTCCGCGGATTGACCGGAACGGGTTTTGCCCAGCCGAAACCGACCAGCAGCAGGCAGATCAGGCCCACCGGATCAATGTGCTTGAGCGGATTGAGCGTCACGCGGCCCATCAGCCGCGCGGTCGGATCGCCGCAGCGGTCGGCGACCCAGCCGTGCGCCGCCTCGTGCGCCGAGATCGCCAGCAGCCGCCCCGGGAGCGCCAGCAGAAAGAACAACAGCAGGCTCGCGGGGTCGGTCATCAGATCGTGGATCAGGCTGCTTATATACATTGCATCAACATCCTTCACGCAGATTCGCCGCGCGCAACGCGCGGAACCATCCATATTATACCAGCTTTTTTCCACGCATGCAACCGCATTCGCCGCGAGGAAATTCGCCGCCTTGCGGATGCGCGGCGGTTGTGGTAAAATGGAAGGCGAGAGGTGAGTGCATGGAACGGGCGGATTATCTGGATTTCTGCCGCAGTATCGCCGGCGCATCGATCGATCAGCCGTTCGAGGACGACTTCTATTCCACCGTCGTCCGTCACACGGACACGGGCAAGTGGTTCGCCGTGCTGCTCGAACACGGCGGGCGGGAATTCGTCAACCTCAAGTGCGAGCCGCTGGAAGCGGAGTTTCTCTGCTGCGCATACGCGGGCGTCGATCCCGGCTACCACATGAACAAGCGCCATTGGATCTCCGTCTATTTTGGCGCGAGCGACGTGCCGGATGCGCTCGTGCGAGAATTGACGATGGCGAGCTTCCGCCTGACGGCGCGCAAGCCCGGACGCTTAACCCGCAGCTGACCTGTCCTTGATGAAAAGGCGCGCAGAAATGTGGTATGATGAGGCAGAAAAAGGGTGACTGGAGGATGGACGATGGAGAACCTGCGCAAGAAGATTGGCTTTATCTGCGATATGGACGGCGTGATCTACCATGGCAATCGCCTGCTGCCCGGCGTGAAGGAGTTCGTCGAGTGGCTGTACCGGGAGAAGAAGCGCTTTCTCTTTTTGACGAATTCCAGCGAGCGCACGCCGCGCGAACTGCAGCAGAAGCTGTCGAGGATGGGACTCGACGTCGATGAGAAGCACTTTTACACCAGCGCGCTGGCGACGGCGAAGTTCGTCAGCCAGCAGGCGCCAGGATGCAGCGCCTACGTCATCGGCGCGCCGGGGCTGTACAACGCCATCTATGAGGCGGGCATCACCGTCAACGACGTCGATCCCGACTACGTGATCGTCGGCGAGACGCAGAACTACAATTACGAGAGCATCCTGCACGCCGTGGAACTGATCAACCGCGGCGCGAAGTTGATCGGCACGAACACCGACCTCACCGGACCGTCCGAGCGCGGCATCATTCCCGCCTGCCGGGCGCTGATCGCGCCGATCGAACTGACCACCGGCATGAACGCCTATTTCGTCGGCAAGCCGAATCCGCTGATGATGCGCACGGGCCTGCGCCTGCTGGATGTCCACTCCGAGGACGCCGCCATCGTCGGAGACCGCATGGACACCGACATCATCGCCGGCATCGAATCGGGCCTCGAGACCGTGCTCGTGCTCTCCGGCGTCACCAGCCGCGAGGATCTGGCACGGTACCCCTATCGTCCGCGCCATGTGCTCAACGGCGTCGGCGAGATTCCGCCGAGGGCGTAAGAACTCGCCGGCGCAAAGGCGTGCGCCGCAGCGATGACAAACAGCAAGACTGCCCCGTTCATTCGGGGCAGTCTTGTCTTTATGAGGCACCAGCCTTAGCGCATACCGCCCGATAGATGGACGACCGTTCGGCTGGATGCGCGCTATGTGCTGCAGCGCAGCTCGACCGCGATCAGTTCCGGCGGATTGTTGACGCGGATGGGAAAGGCGCTGTTGCCAAGACCGCGGCTGACGACCATCGTCGTGCCGCCGGCGGTAAAGCATCCGGCGTCGTATTCGGGCAGGAAACCCTGACCCGGGGCATATAGTCCGCCGAGCAGCGGCAGGCGTACCTGACCGCCGTGCGCGTGACCGGCAAGGACGAGATCGGCTCTGGCAGCGCAATAGGCGTCGAACAGCTCTGGTCGGTGCGAGAGCAGCAGCGTGAAGGCTTCTCCGGAAGTTGTACCGGCGACGACCTCGCCCACCTGCGCCGCGAAGTCGCCGTCGGGCGCAAAGGCGGGATCGTCCACGCCGGCCACGCAGATTGCCGCGTCGCCGCGCGTGATGGTTTCCGCCGCGTTGCGGAGCACGTGCACGCCAGCAGCGGCGAGTTGCGCCTCGAGTGCGGGAAAGGCATCCGAGCGTGCCTCGTGGTTGCCGGGGACATAGTAGACCGGCGCGATCGCGACAGCGCCGCGCACAAACGACATGGCGGCGCCGACGTCCGTGCGCCGGGCGTCGATCAGGTCGCCGGTTATGGCGATGAGGTCCGGGGAGAGGGCGCGAAGTGCGTCGAGCAGTCGCGCGGAATCCTCGCCGAAGACGGCGTTGTGCAGGTCGGATACCTGCGCGATGACGAAGCCGTCGAACGCTGCGGGCAAGTTGTTCGCGGCAACCGTGTAGCGGGTGACGGAGATGTTCGCGTTCGTGACGAACAGCCAGACTGCCATTGCGATCAGCGCGGCAATCGCCAGTGCCCATGCGGCGCGCCGGCGCGGGACAGCGCCCTTCACCACAGCGCCTCGCGCATGAACTCGTCACCGTCGAGGTCCTTCCAGACCATGACGCGCCCCTCGAGCACGGCGTAGCTGTGCGCCGAGCCGTTCTTGGGCAGAGAGACCGAGCCGGGATTGAGGTACGTGAACGCCTCGTGGCGGCGGCATGCGGGGACGTGGGTGTGCCCGCAGAGCAGGAGACCGCCCGGGCCGAGCGGCGGCGGGTTGTCCTCGCCAAGATGATGACCGTGGGTAGCGTAGATCACGCGGTCTTCCCACATCAGCGCACAATAGTCCGCCATGACCGGGAAATCGAGCACCATCTGGTCGACCTCCGCCTCGCAGTTGCCGCGCACGCACAGCAGCTTTTCGCGCGTGTCGTTGAGCATGGCGATGACCTGCTTGGGCGCGTATTCGTCGGGCAGGTCGTTGCGCGGTCCGTGATAGAGCAGGTCGCCGAGCAGCAGCAGGCGGTCGGCGCCTTCCCGCCGCAGCGCGTCGAGCATCGCCCGGCACCAGCGCGCCGAGCCGTGGATATCGGAAGCGATCATCAGTTTCATCGTCGTTCCTCCGTCTGTTTTTTTCCATTATAAACTACGCGCGTAAAATCCGTTCGCATGCCGGGATGTGATTTTTAATACCACGTTTCACAATTCCAACGCGAAATGGCGGGAAATCAAAATTGCAGGACATCATGCAGAAAGCCGCCTTTGCGCCGCAATTTCGCAACGAAAAAGGTTAAATCTGACGTAATTTGCCACTTTGCAACCACAATTCGAGTTCTCAAGGTGGATAATTTACCTGCGCTGTGATAATATAGAGAGGAATTGAGACATAAATTGAACCAATGAGGGAGTGGCTTACATGACCAAACCGAAGCGGCGATGGGGCGACCGCATCGATGGAAGGCTTGTGCGCGACAGCGACCCGATGCACTTTTTCGTGCCGTACCTCTACCCGAACCGGGCCGACAGCGAGGCGGTCGTGGAGGAGGAGGTCGATCTGACCGCGCTGGAAGCCTATCTGGAAAAGAAGAACGCCGGTCGCGAGAAGGACGACCACTATACGCTGATGCACGCCGTCGCGACGGCGCTGGTGCGCACGCTGACGCTGCGCCCGAAGATGAACTACTTCATCAAGGGCAACCGTATCTACGAGCGCAACCACATCAGTCTGGCGTTTGTCGTCAAGAAGAAGTTCGCCGACAACGGCGCGGAGGCGCTCGCCTACCGCAAGTTTGGTCCCGAGACCACGATCGATACGCTGCACCGGATGCTTGTGGACGAGATCCAGAACTGCCGCTCGGACGCGCTGGACAATTCCACCGCCGGCATGGAGATGTTTACGCACCTGCCGCGCTGGCTGATGCGCATCGCCATCCGCATCCTGTTCTTTCTGGATTACTATGGCAAGGTGCCGCAGTTTCTGGTCAAGGCGGATCCCAATCACGCGTCGGTGATGATTTCCAATCTGGGCTCGATCAAGCTCAGCGCCAACTACCACCACCTGTCCAACTGGGGCACGAACTCGATCTTCGTCGTCATCGGCAGGATCCGCAGGGCGCCCGTGTTCCGCGACGACGGCAGCTATGAGATGCGCCGCGTGGTCAACCTGAGCGTCACCCTCGACGAGCGCATCGCCGACGGATATTACTATTCCAAATCCATCGCACTGTTCAAGCACCTTCTGCAGCATCCCGAGCTGCTGGACGAACGAGCGGACAAAGAGGTTGAATTGCAATGAGTCAGACGGTTAAGACCCCCTGGTACGCCAAGATGGGCGAAATTCCCTGTCACCTGCAGTATCCCGACGGCACGATGGTCGAGGCGGTGGAGCGCATCGCCGCGGCGCATCCGGAGCTGACGGCTTATGAATTCCTCGGCAACAAGGCGAGCTATCCGCAAATGGTCGGCGACATCCACGCCGCTGCCGCCGCGCTCAAGGCGTGCGGCGTCAAGCCCGGCGAGCGCGTCACCATCTGCCTGCCGAACATGCCGATGGCGATTGACATGTTCTACGCGGTCAACATGGTCGGCGCGGTGGCGAACATGATTCATCCCCTTTCCGCCGAGGGCGAGATCGAGTTCTACCTCAACGATTCCGAATCCGTTGCGGCGATCACGGTGGACATGTTCTACCAGAAGTTCGCGCATATCCGCCGCAATACGCCCAAGCTCAGGACGATGATCGTCTGCAGCATCAGGGACGGCCTCAAGCCGCTGATGAAGCTCGGCTATCAGCTGACCAAGGGCCGCAAGATCGCGCCGCCGCCCAAGGATGGCAGCTGCCTGACGTGGAAGGAATTCCTCCGCAAGGGCCGCGGTCTCAAGCCGGAAGAGGTTCGCGTCAAGCGCGGCAAGGACGAGCCTGCGGCGGTGCTTTACAGCGGCGGCACGACGGGCATCACCAAGGGCATCCTGCTGTCGAACCTGAACTTCAACGCGCTGGGCGCGCAGGTCATCGCCGCCAACCCGATCTACGCGCTGGGCGACAAGATGCTCTCCATCATGCCGATGTTCCACGGCTTTGGTCTGGGCGTCAGCATTCACACCATCCTCATGCACGGCGGCACCTGCATCCTCGTGCCGCAGTTCACGCCCAAGACGTACGCCGACCTGCTGCGCAAGCACAAGCCGAACTTCATTGCCGGTGTGCCGACGCTGTACGAGGCACTGCTGCGCGTGGATGGCGTCGACGACCTCGACCTGTCCTGCCTGAAGGGCGTGTTCTCCGGCGGCGATTCGCTGTCGGTCGAGCTGAAGAAGCGCTTCGACGCCTTCCTCAAGGCGCACGGCGCGAAGAT
>CALVPU010000071.1 GCA_944353735.1 uncultured Eubacteriales bacterium
ATTTGCCCTCGCCTGCGAGGATCTCGGAAACGGTCGCGCGGCGATCGTCGCCGAGGGCGTTTCGGCGCACGCCTCCATGCCGCATCTGGGCAAAAACGCCGCCGGCATGCTGCTGATCGCGCTCAAGGCGCTGGGCGCGGGCGGCGGCAGCCGCGGACCGATCGCCGCGCTGGCGGACGTGCTGGGCATGGAATACGACGGCGCGTCGCTGGGCATCGCGCAGGCGGACGAGCTCTCCGGCGCGCTGACCTGCAACCTCGGCATCCTGCGCTATGACGGCGGCCTGCTGACGGCGCAGCTCGACATCCGCTATCCGCTGTGCGCGGACGAGCAGGCGATGTGCGGCGCGGCGGTCATGGCGCTGACCGGCACCGGCCTTGCGCTGACGCGGCTGAGCGGTCATGCGCCGCACCACGTGCCGGCGGAACACAAGGTCGTGCGCGGCCTGCTGCAGGTCTACGGCGAGGTCACCGGGCGCGACGCCTACGCCTTCGCCATTGGCGGCGGCACCTACTCGCGCATGATGCCCAACACGGTCGCCTTCGGGCTGAACTTCCCCGGCGATACCGACACCTGCCACATGCCCGACGAGTTCATCGACATCGAAAAGATGATGCTCAGCGTCCGCATCTTCGCCCACGCCATCGCGGCGCTGGCGGGCGGCGAGATCGCCTGAGCGACCGGATTCTCCCGAAAAGGAGGTTTTTCCATGAGCAAGCATTTCACCATCGCCATCGACGGCCCCGCCGGCGCCGGCAAGTCGACCGTCGCGCAGGCGGTCGCCAGGGAACTCGGCGCCGTGTACCTCGACACCGGCGCGATGTACCGCGCCGTCGGGCTGTACATGCAGGACCACGGCATTTCCGGCACGGAGCGCATCGCCGGCGCCAGCGGCAAGCCGCAGATCGAGGTGTACTTCGCCGGCGGCGCGCAGCACACGCTGCTCGACGGCGTCGACGTGACCGACCGCATCCATTCCCCCGAGGCGTCGCTGATGGCGTCGAAGGTGTCGGCGGTGCCGGCGGTGCGCGAGCGCATGGTCGCGCTGCAGCGCGAGATCGCCCACGGTCACAGCGCCGTGCTCGACGGTCGCGACATCGGCACCTGCGTGCTGCCGGACGCCACGCTGAAGGTCTTCCTCACCGCTTCCTGCGAAGTGCGCGCCGAGCGCCGCCACCGCCAGCTCGCCGCCGCCGGCAAGGACGAGCCCTACGAGAAGGTGCTGGCGGAGATCGTCGAGCGCGACTTCAACGACGCCCACCGCGACGCCTCGCCGATGCGGCAGGCGGAGGACGCCGTGCGCATCGACACTTCCGACATGACCGAGGAGCAGGCCGTCGCCGCCATCGTGGCGCGCGCAAAGGCCGCCATCAAGGCATGAGCGCCGCGCGGCGCTGAGAATACGACCGCTGTCCAACCGGAGGCATGCGCATGAACGTCAGGTTTTACGATACGCTGTCGGCGATTTTGCACGTCTATTACAACCTCTGCTGGCCTTCGAAGGTCGCCGGCATGGAGAACATCCCCGCTTCCGGCGGGTTCATCATGTGCGCCAACCACGTGCACTGGCGCGACCCGCTGTTCCTCGCCGTGCGCCTGCCAAGGCGCAGGTACACCTACCTGGCGAAGGCGGAGCTGTACAAAAATCCCGTCTCGCGGCTGGTGCTGGGCGAAAAGGGACTGGGCGGCATCCCCATCAACCGCGGTCACAGCGACCTCAACGCCATCCGCCAGGCGCTCAAGGTCATCGCCGACGGTCACGGACTGGCGATCTTCCCGCAGGGCACCCGCAGCCGCGACAACACCCCCACGCCCATGCTCAACGGCGTGAGCATGATCGCGCTGCGCGCCGGCGTGCCGGTCATTCCCGTGTACCTCGACGGGCCCTACCGCCTGTTCCGCCACGTGGACGTGACGGTCGGCGCGCCGGTGGCGCTGGCGGACCTCGGCAAGCGCTACGACGCCGCCACCCTCAGCGAGGCGACCAGCCGCATCGAGCGCGCCATCTGGGGCCTTCGCGAGCGCAAGGCGCCGTAACGCGGCGCATCGGGGCGAAACCTGTATGTTAATTTGTGATGAAATCGCAAATACATGCAGGATTTTTTTGTCGCATCTCGAATAGTTCAGGATAGCGAATTTTCGATGACGTGGGTATTTCCCCCGCCTTCGGAGCCGCTTCCGGGGAGGAGTGAGGCGCCATCGCTGTGATTCTGGCGAAGCACGCGGGGTTCTGCTTTGGCGTGCGCCGCGCGGTGGAAGCCGCCGAGCGCGCCGCGCCCGCCTACACCCTCGGGGCGATCATCCACAACCCGCAGGCCGTTGCCCATCTGGAATCCCTCGGCATCCGCACGGCGGAGCGCATTGAGGACATCCCGGACGGCGCGCGCGCGGTCATCCGCTCGCACGGCGTGACGCGCGCGGAGATGGAGGCGCTATCCCGCAAGGGCTGCGAGATCGTCGACGCCACCTGCCCGGTGATCGTGCGCATGCGCGCGATGGTGCAGGAGGCGAGCCGCGAGGGGAAGCCGCTGATCGTCATCGGCGAGGCGGGTCATCCGGAGGTGCAGGGCATCCTCGGCTGGACCGGCGGTCCGCGCTGGGCGGTGCTCAGCGAAGCGGACGTCGCGGCGCTGCCGGAGCTTCCCGCGGCGCTGATCCTTTCGCAGACCACGCTGGTGGAATCGAAATTTCGCGCGCTGTGCGCCGCCCTGAAGGCAAAGGTCGCGCAGCCGGACATCCGCGCCACCATCTGCGCCGCCACGCGCGAGCGGCAGGCGGAGTGCACGGAAATCGCGCGCCGCGCGGACGCCATGATCGTCATCGGCGGGCGCGCAAGCTCCAACAGCCGCAAGCTGTATGCGCTGGCGAGCGCGCTGTGTCCGCGCACGCACTTCGTCGAGACGGCTTCAGAGCTGGATCCGCGGGCCTTTCGCCCGTCGGACACGATCGGGATTACAGCCGGTGCATCCACGCCGGATTGTATAATTAAGGAGGTTGCTGCAAGAATGAACGACATCGAGAAGAAGGCTCCCATTGAAGAAACCAACGAACAGGGCGCCATGTCCATGGAAGACGTGGAAAAGACCCTCGTTCAAATTCGCCCCGGGCAGATCGTCACCGGTACGGTTGTGCAGATCACGGACGACGAGGTCTGCGTCAACGTCGGCTACAAGGCGGACGGACTGGTGAAGAAATCCGATCTTTCCTCTCCCGATGTCAAGATCGGCGACGAGATTGAAGTCGAGGTCGTCAAGGTCAATGACGGCGAAGGCAACGTCCTTCTCTCTCAGAAGAACATCATCAGCCGCAAGGCGTGGGAGGAGATCTGCCAGAAGGAAGCCAACGGCGAGTTCGTCGAAGGCGTCGGCAAGGAGGCCGTCAAGGGCGGCCTGCTCGCGGACGTGATGGGCGTGCGCACGTTTATCCCCGCCTCGCAGCTGTCGCTGCGCTACGTCGAGAAGATCGACGAGTTCGTCGGTCAGACGATGACCCTCAAGATCATCGAGATCGACCGCGCCAAGAAGCGCATCGTCGCCTCCCGCAAGGCCGTGCTCATGGTCGAAGAGGCGGAGCGCAAGAAGAAGATCTGGGATTCGCTCGTGGTGGGCTCCATCGTCAAGGGCACGGTGCGCCGCCTGGCGGACTTCGGCGCGTTCGTCGACATCGGCGGCGTGGACGGCCTGGTGCACGTCACCGACCTGAGCTGGGGCCGCGTGAAGCATCCGTCCGACGTGGTCAAGGTCGGTCAGGAGATCGACGTCAAGATCCTCAACGTCGATCCCGAGCGCGAGCGCATCTCGCTGAGCTATAAGCAGACCCAGCCCCGTCCGTGGACCGTCGCCGGCGAGAAGTACCCGGTCGGCTCCGTCGTCGAGGGCAAGGTCGTGCGCATCACCACGTTCGGCGCGTTCGTCGAGCTCGAGCCCGGTCTGGACGGCCTGGTGCACATCTCCCAGTGCGCGCTGACGCGCATCGCCAAGGTCGAGGACGCCGTCAATGTCGGCGACATCGTCCGCGTGAAGGTGCTCGACGTCAACACCGAAGCCAAGCGCATCTCCCTGTCCATCCGCGAGGTGCTCGAGGACGAGGCGCTGGAGAACGTTCCGGACGACGAGTACGCCATTGGCGACGACCTGCCCGAGGTCGACGGCTGAGCATGAGGGCGCAAACGGCACGGTTGCAAGACTGTGCCGTTTTTGTCACCCCATTTTGCGGGAGGGATGAACTGTGCGCATGGAGGAAATCGCGGAAATCATCCGCGGGGCGGCGTTTGCCGACCTTGGATTCCTCGACGAACGGGGCCGCCCGTCGATCCGCCGCGTGTTCTGCACATGGCACCGGGGAATCGGCGGACACCTGATCTCGACGAACACCTCGTCCAGCCACGTCCGGCGCCTGATGTGCGATGGCGCGGCCTGCCTGTACTTCGCGAATGAAGCGCGGTTTGAGGGCGTATGCTTGACGGGAAGGGCGATGGTTCACACGGATCGCGCCCACAGGGAGATGCTGTGGCACGACGGGGACGTCAAGTACTACCCCGGAGGCGTGGACGACGAGGACTACTGCGTCGTCGAATTTCTCGCCGACGGCGCGCGGTACTACCGGCTGGGCGACATCGGGGAGCTGGCGGACGGGCAGATCGCCGAGTGGGACGCGGGCGCGAAATACGAATGCTGCGGCGGCTGAACCCGCGTCGAAAGGGCAGGAACGACCGATGGGTCGAAGCAAAAGGAGGCGTTGGTATGGCGAAGGTAGAGAATTTCACGATTTCGTCCGAGCACGACGGGCTGGCGCTGTCCGTCGCGACCGTCGTGCCCGAGGGCGAGCCGAAGGGGCTGGTGCAGTTCGCCCACGGCATGGCGGAACACAAGGAGCGCTATCTGCCGGTGATGCAGTTCCTCGCCGATCACGGCTACGCCTGCATCATCAACGACCATCGCGGTCACGGCGCCAGCGTGCGCGACCCCGCCGATCTGGGCTATTTTTACAAGGACGGCGGGCGCGGCCTGATCAAGGACATGCGCCAGATAACCAAATGGTTCCGCGCAAAGTATCCCGGCAAGCGGCTGATCCTGTTCGGCCACAGCATGGGCTCGCTGGCGGCGCGCGCCTACGCGGCGAAGTACGGCCGCGACATCGACGGCCTGATCCTCTGCGGCAGTCCCGGCCTCAACCCACAGGCAAAGTTGGCGCTGGGCGTCACGCGCGTGCTGCAGGTCGTTCGCGGCAGCTCGCGCAAGCGCAGCCGCCTGATGGACCGCCTGACGCTGGGCGGCATGTCGCGGCGCTTCAAGGGCGGCTCGAAGTTCGCCTGGCTGAGCGCCAACCCCGAAAACGTCGCCCGCTACGAGGCGGACCCGCTGTGCGGCTTCCCGTTCACCATCAACGGCTACCGCGCCCTGCTTAACCTGATGCTCGCCGCCTACGACGCGCGCAATTCGCTGCGCCGCAGCCTGCCGGTGCACTTCATGTCCGGCGAGGACGATCCCTGCGCGCCCGACCGCGCCGGCTTTGACGCCGCCGTGGAGAACATCCGCACGCGCGGCTGCACCGAGGTCACCGCCAAGATGTACCCCGGTCTGCGCCATGAGATCCTCAACGAGGGCAGCATGGAGGTCTGGGACGACCTGCTCAAGAAGCTGGACCAGTGGTCCGCGCGCAGGAAGTGACGTTCCCGGCGTTTCCCATGGCGCAGCAGCCATTGCGCATGGAAGCGCTCGGCGCGACCACGCCCATTCAGCTTCGCGCATCCAGCGCGATAAAGCGCCGCGCGGCGCGACCTTGCGCGACTGACTGCGCGCAATTGCGCATGGAAGCGCTCGGCGCGACCACGCTCGTTCAGTTTCGCGCATCCAGCGCGATAAAGCGCCGCGCGGCACGCACCGTGCGCGGCTGACTGTGCGCAATTGCGCATGGAAGCGCTCGGCGCGAACCGTTCAGCTTTCCCGCATAACCCGCGCTGTCAGGCAACAAAAATGCTCCGGTGGAGAGTTTCTCCGCCGGAGCTGTGCTTTTTCATGGGACAAACGGACAACCGCCGCATCTCCCGCCGCGCGCTTCCGCCCGACGGCGGCGCAGAAATTCCTCCGATTCCGCGATGGGCGCGCCCGCTACTTTGCCGCCGTTCCCGAAACCTCCGGCAGCCCCGCCACGCTGGTGAGCAGCGAGAGGATGCCGGCGAGGGCCGCGGCGCTGGCGACCATGCCCCAATGGACGTCGCCGAGCGCCGCGCTCGAGCCGATGGTGGCGACGGCGGTCTGCGCGACCGTCTTGATCGCGCGCACGCCCGCCGCCCTGAGCCATTGCTTCCAGTATTCCGCCGACTTGTTCATGCCATCTCCTCCATCCTGTTCTTCCGGTCGCTTTCCGCGGGCGCCTTTCCGTGCCGCACACTTCACCGGCGCGAAAGACAATTCGCCGCCGCGCACGGCGTCGAACCTGACGCTCACGTCACGCCCAGCTGCGCCAGCGCGAAGGCGAGCAGCGCGGTGACCACGGCGGTGATCGCCACGCTGACGATCGTCTCCCAGCGCCGCCCCGGCTTTTCCTTGACCTCCTCCATGTCCGACGCCAGCGCGTCCACCTTCTCGTTGGTCAGGCACTGCTCGCGCGCCAGCAATTCCACCGACGTCGCCAGCTTGTGCACGCTCTCGGCGATGCTCTTCGCCTCGCCGATCTGATGAAACGCCGTCTTGATCTGTTCCGCCTGCCGCATCACCATCTCGTCCAGCGCCACGTACTTCCGCGTCAATTCCTCATTCGTCAACCGCTTCCACCTCCGCGTATTTGCTGCTGACCCAGGCGGTGCCGTCGCCGATGGCGATACAGAGCCAGCCGTTGCGGGCGGTGGCGATGTGGGGATACCGCTCGCCCGCATGCGCCACCGTCACCGCGCCGTAGCCGGTCGACGGTCCCTTGCGCACGTACACGCTGCCGCCGGCGATCAACACTTTCGGCTCGCCGCCGTCGGGCGCGTCCTCATCCGGCGCGTCCTCGTCCCCCGGCTCGCCCTCGAGCGCCGACAGCGCCTCCATCAGCGCCGCGTGCGTCAGCGCGCCGTACTCGCCGTCGACCTCCAGCTCGCCGCGATCGCGCTGAAACGCCGCGACCGCCGCCGCCGTCTCCGCGCCGTACTCGCCGTCCGCCCCATGCTCCGGCAGCCCGTAGCCCAGCGCGATCAGCGCTTCCTGCAGGTCCTTCACGTCCGCGCCGGTCATCAGCGGCGAGCGCAGCTTGAGCAGGCGGTCGCCGAGCGCGCCCTGTTCGCCGCCCGCTTCTTCGCCCGCACCCACCCAGCGCACCGCCATGAAGTAACGCCGGCTGCTCGAAGCGCGGCTCGCGCAGTAGTCGCGCAGGTCCTTGACGGTCGGTCCGGTACCGCTGCCGTGACCGCAGCACTTGCCGCTACCCAGATACATCTCCACGTGTCCCACGGACAGCGCGTGCCCGCTGTTGCCCTTGAAGTAGAGGCAGTCGCCGGGCTGCAGTTTGTCCTCGTCGGGATAATATCCGTCCGTCTGGTCGACGACCACGCCGTTGGCGCGGTTCTTGATCTGCGCGTTGGTGTTCGAGCCGATGTCGATGCCCGCCGCCGCACGGATCGCCGCGCGCACCGCACTCGAGCAGTCGGAATAGCCCTTCTGCCGCGCGTTCCCCGGCGCGTTGTCCGGATATCCGAAAAAGTACGCCCGCTTCGATCCCTGCGTGTAGCTGTTCAACTTCTCCCGCGACCGCATCAGCGCCGCGATCTTTTCCTGCACATTGCTCATCTCTTGCCCTCCTCATCCTCGTCCCGCCGCATGAGGCGGCGGTTCACGTCGCCTGCGCCTTGACGTATTCGACCGTCAGCGCACACGACTTGGCGTTCGTGCCGAACGACGGACCCAGCGCGAGGCTGATGTTCGCGCCGTCGAACAGCGGCGCCGCCATGTAATCGAGGCTCTGGTAAAATGCGTTGGGAATGAGCAGCGCCTGCGTGCCGGTGTAGAGCATGCCGAAGGCGCGCACCACCTGCGCGCAGTCCTCCGGCAGCGTCCCCAGCGGCACGAAGGCGTCCGATTGCGAAAACGACGTCAGGTACGTCCGCCGGTACACCGGCCTGCCGTCCACCCACGTCCCGCCCGTCGGCTGCTCTGCCTCCGAGTAGATGGTCACCCCCTCGATGCCGCCGCGCATCCGCGCCAGCCAGCCGACGTCGAATCGCGGCGACTGCGCCGTGCCCTGCGCGCGCATGCCCACGCCCACGCCGTGCGGTTCGATGTCAAAATATGCCGAAGCCTTCTCCACCGCCACAACCGCCGTCGCGCTGGCGAACCAGTCGCTCAGCGTAAAGGTGAACACCCGCCGCTCGTTCGCCGGAATCACCGCCGTCACCAGCGTGCGGTCGTCCTCGCGGTCGATGGTCTGTCCGTCCTCAGCGGACAGCGGCGTGACATTCGCGCCGCCGTGGGCGATGGCGAGCGACCATGCGTTCGCGCCCGCCACGGCGCAGACCTCCGCCTGCAGCGTGAAGCGCACGTGTTCGCCGTCGTCCGCCTGCACATAGGTGATCGCGCCGTCGTCGGCGACCTGCGCGCGATAGCGCTCGGCGGACAGCTGCGCGATCGCCGGCGGCGCATAGGGCAGCGAGACGACCGTGCCGGACGCGCTGTCCGTCATGCCCTCGCTGTCGGCAACCGTCAAGGACCACGCCAGCGTCCCCGACTGGTCGATCGTGCCCAGCGCGCCCGGCTGTTCGAGGTCAAACGTCCTGCCGCCCAACGTCAGTTGGCGCGAGGCGACGGTCACGTCGCCGGCGAGCGGGTCGGTAACGACCGCCGCGGAGACGGTCCACAGGCTCTGCCCCTGCACGAAATCGCCGAAGCGGTCCTTCGCGCCGCTGGCGTCGGAAAACGTCACCGCGCCGATCGCGGGCGCGATGCGGTTCTTGAGCGCCATCATGCCCAGATCCAGCACCTCGCTGGCGCTGCCGGCGCTGAGCTCCGCGTTGGTATAGAGTCGAAAGCGCGCCGTCATCGCCCCGCCGCGACTGCTCATCTGCGCGAGGCGCTGACCGTCGAGCGTCACCGGCACGTGCACCGTGCCCGAACCGCCCGCGGAAACCGCGCCCGCCGCGCGAAAGATCTGATACCCCTGTACGCCGGTGACGTACAGGTCGATGCCCACGCCATAAACCTGCTGCTGCGGCGATTCCACGCGGCAGGTGAAACTCGCCGCCTCGCCCGCCGCCAGGCTCGACCGCGGGATGTCGTAATCAATGCCGCCGATGGCGGTCATCGCCCAAGCCATTTGATCTCCTCCTCCATGGACCGCATGCGCGGTCGATCCGATGTCCCGCGCGAAGGCAGCGCGGCTCAATCCCATTTTCCTTGCCATGCGCGCCATTGAACGATTGGTCTGCGCATTCCGCATGCGCACAGCCATTCGCAGCGCGCATGTCCAAAGCGCGCGCGCCGGCGCACACTCCCTGCGCACATCCCAAAGCGCGCATTCCGCATGCGCAGCGATGCGCCTATGCCCAAAGCCGGCGCTTCCTTCTCCGCGCACACGCCCAAACGTCCCGCCGCCAGCGGCGCGCACACCGCCCGCGCGGTTTCGCGCGCATGTTCTGCCCCGGCATATCGGGCGCATGTCCGGCCTCCGCGGACATCGCTCATTCCGCGTCCACCCACGCCCAGCCGCCGGACGCAGTGCGCCGGGCGGCGATGCCGTTTCCGTCAAGCTGGATGGCGTTGGCGGTGAGCCCGTCGCGCTCGAACGCGCCGACGTCCTCGACCATGTCCGCGCGGCGGATGTGGTAGCCGGTCTCGTCGGTCACCGTCGACCAAACCGACGCCGCGTGCTCGGTTCCGTCCGCGCCGGTCCACGCCGGCTTGCGGATCGTCAGTCCGGAAACGTCGTCAAACGCGAACCAGCGCCGCATCTCTCCCTGCTGTCCGACGAGCATCTGGATGGTGTCGTTGGCGCTCAGGTCGATGGAATTGCCGATGGCGGCGATTGCCGTGACCGCCAGCTGCGGCACCGTCGCCGCGGCGAGCATCGCCTCCGCCGCCGTGATCTGCCCCGCCGTGAGCGCGCCGGCGAGGATGGTCGCCAGCTGCGCCTCGTTGGCCTGCAGCGTCCCGCCCGAGATCAGTTCGGCGCTCAGCTGCGTCGAGGCGATGGGGCGGCCCGACGCGGTCTCGCCGGCGGCGATTTCCGCCTCGCTGACTGCGACCTCCTCGGCGTGCACCGCGCCGCCCGCGCCGATGGACAGCTCGTAGTACTTTCCGTCCGCGCCCGGCAGCACCAGCCGCCCGATCGTGGCGTTGAGCAGGTTGGCGCTCGTGACGGCGAGGTTGGCGATGGTCATGCTGTCCGCCACGCCCTGTTCGAGCACCAGCGCCCCCGCCAACAGGTTCTGCACGTCCGCCAGCGAAAACGCGCCCGCCGCCGCGCTGAACCGGACGGCGTTGACGATCGCCGCGGCGAGCTGGTCGGCGGCGACGCTGTCCGCCGTGATTTGTCCGGCGCGCAGCGCCACCGCGTGCGCAAATCCGGCGTACAGCGCGCTCGTCTCCAGCTGCTGCGCCGTCAGCGAGGCGAACGCCGCCGCCACCGCCGCCACGCTCTGGGCGTCGACCGCGCCCGCCGCCAGCTTGTCCGCCGTCACTGCGCCCGCCGCCAGCTTGTCCGCGCTGACCGCGCCCGCCGCCAGTGCCTGCGCCGTGATCGCCTGCGCGGCGATGGCCTGCGCCGTCACCGAGCCCGCCGCCAGCAGTCCGCCGTCCACCGCGCCGACCAGCGCGCCGGCATTGACGCCGCCTTCCGGCGTGATGGCGCGCACGAGTCCCGCGCCGCCCTCGTCGGGCGTCTCACAGGCGCAGATGGCGCTGAATCCGCTCTCGAAGCGCAGCGTCTGCCGCGTCACCGTGGCGAGGATATCGCCGCCAAACCCGTCCGCCAGCGCCACGCGCGCGCCCACGCCGAGCGCCGGATCGCCGCGCCAGCGAAATTCCGCGCGGGCAAGCGTCAGCCCCGACAGCTGCGCCAGCGTGCCCTGCGCCAGCGCCGTCAGGTGCGCCGCGCCGGACTGATACAGCGGGTTGCCGGCAATCGCCACCGTCGCGCCGGCATCGATCTCGTCGTCCTCGAAGGACAGCGCCGTCTCCGCGCCCGCCGGCGTGACGGACAGCGCCCGCACAGGTCCATAAGTGTGAAATCCATCCGTCAGGTCCATGTATTGATCCGCCGTCAGCGGCATCGCCTCCCCGCCGGTGCAGGGCACGATCTCCAATCCGCCCGCGCGCCCGGCGCGCACAAAGCATCCCGCCGCCTGCGCGATCCAGCCCGCGGCGCGGCGAATGGATGCGCCGTCCCAGTCGGGTGCGGCGTCGACGACGGCATCGCCGTTGGGCAGCGTCCCCGCCCACACGTAGCGCGTCTGCGCGACGAGATGCGCCCAGATTTCGGCGAGCGTCGCCGGATAGGTCAGCCCGTCGGCAAACGGCGCCGCCATCTCGCTGGCGATGGAATCCTCACCGCTGAGCCGCACCGTGCCGCCGCGCGCTTCCGCCTGCGCCGACGATACGACGAACACGCCGCAGGGCAGCGCCTGCGCGCCCGCCGACACGAACAGCTCCACCGTCGCGCCGACCAGCGGTCGCGCGCCGCGCAGCGATCCGCCGAACCGCCACTGTCCGGCGTCGTTGTTCAGCGTCAGCGCCATGCGCGCGGACAGCACCGCGCC
>CALVPU010000072.1 GCA_944353735.1 uncultured Eubacteriales bacterium
GGGCGGGAGGTTCGCGAACCGCGCTTTTTCACCGAGATGGCGAAAGATTCGCGGAATCGCCGAGCGCAAGCGCGGCTCCGCGCGGGCGTCCCTTCGCGGCTTCAGCGGCGGGCGTCCTCCTTGTCGAAGTAGTCGTAGTTGACGATCTCGATTTCGGATTCGTCGTCGGGGACGAGGAACCATTCGTCGGCGCCCATCGGCTTGCCGGCGATGCGCGCGGCGCTCATCTTCACGTAGGTCGCGCGGGCGGTGGCGAGCACGTTGCCGTCCTTGTCCTCGATAAAGCCCTCGGCGGTGAAGATCAGGCGCGTGTTGCGCGTCAGCCTGCCGACGACCTTCAGCTCCTCGTTGAGCGGCACCGGCTTTTTGAACTTGACGTTGATCTCGCTGGTGACGCCGAAGGCGTCCGGCTCGGGGATGTTCACGGCGCGACCGATGACCTCGTCGAGCAGCGCGGTGATCATGCCGCCGTGCATGCGGTTGGGATAGCTCTGGTGCTCGTCGCGACCGGTGACCACGCCGACCATCAGCCCGCCCTCGACCGAATAGAACTTCGTGCGCAGCGACAGGTCGTTGCGCAGGCCGCAGACGACGCACATCGCCGAGTTGTTTTGCTTTTTCAGAACCTTGAGTTTCATCGCTTTCTCCCTCTGTCCGCCACGGGAAGGTGGTGTCATTTTTTTACTATTATAGCACGTTTCGCCGGCAAATGCCAAGGACGGCGGAGAAATTTAGCGTTTCTCAGGCGAAATATCCAACTTTTTTCACAAAGTTTGCTTGCAATGGCGCGGGGCGAATGGTACAATAATGAATGGCGCATCCTTGCCACGGGTTCCCTGCCCGCGGCCGAAGTCCATAAGGAGGTGAAGGAACATGAACCAGTATGAAGTCATGTACGTGCTCGACCCGGCGCTGGACGACAGCGCGCGTGCCGAGATGATCAACCGTTTTTCCGATCTGGTGGTGAAGAACGGCGGCGAAGTCGATCGCATCGACGAGTGGGGCAAGCGCCGGCTGGCGTATGTCATCCGCTATAAGAACGAGGGCTACTATGTGCTGATGTACATCAAGGGTCCGTCGGAACTGCCGCGCGAGCTGGAGCGCAACATGCGCATCGCCGACAACGTGCTGCGCTATCTGGTGGTCCGCTACGAGGGCGAACTGCCGGCGAAGCGCGAGATGAAGCCCGCGCCGGTGCGCGAGGCCGCGCCGGTTGCGCCCGCCGCGCCGGTGGAAGTGCCCGCCGAGGCGCCGGTCGCCGAGCCGGTGGACGACGAGCGTCCCGTCTCGGAGGCGGAATAACGATGGATGCGCGCGGTCCGGCATGCCCGGGCCGCGCGTGACGACCGATCGCCGAAAGGCAGGTGCGAATTGTGAACAAAGTTATCCTCATCGGCAATCTCGCCGCGGATCCCGAGTCGCGCACGACGCAGTCGGGCATCTCGCAGTGCACGCTGCGGCTGGCGGTGCAGCGCAGGTTCGCGAACCAGCAGGGCGTGCGCGAGGCGGACTTCTTTAACGTGATCTGCTGGCGGCAGACCGCCGACTTTGCGTCGCGTTACCTGTCCAAGGGGCGGCGCATCGCGGTCGAGGGCAGCATTCAGAACCGCTCCTATGATGCGCAGGACGGCTCGAAGCGCCACGTCACCGAGATCATCGCCGACAACATCGAGTTCTGCGACGCCCGCCCGGACGGCGCGCGTCCTCGCACCGACAATCCGCCGCCGCCCTCGGAGCCGCCTGCCGGCTATGGTCAGCAGCAGGGCGGGTTCACCGAGGTGGACGACGACGAGCTTCCGTTCTGACGGTTCGCGCCGTCGGGTTGCGCGGGCTTGGCCCGCGCCGCCGCTGTGATTCTAACAAGGAGGAACGCAATCATGTCTGAAGAGAGAACCGAGCGCGTGCGCCGGCCCCGCGGCCGCAAGCCGCGCCGCAAGGTGTGCGCTTTCTGCGTGGACAAGGTCCAGCACATCGACTATAAGGACGTCATGAAGCTTCGCCGCTTCACCAGCGAGCGCGGCAAGATCCTGCCCCGCCGCATGATGGGCACCTGCGCGAAGCACCAGCGCCAGCTGTCGACCGCCATCAAGCGCGCCCGCAGCATCGCGCTGCTGCCGTACGTGTCGGAATAAGCGTTCAAGAGCGGAAGGACCGAATGTCCTTCCGCTCAATCTGTCAAAAAACCAAGGAGAGCGCGAGCGGGCGGAAACGCCTCCGCTCAATCCGTCGACGCGCAGGTGGACCGCCGCGGCGTTGTCAAGGCCCGCGACCGGGGAAGCAAGCCTGCGCAGAAAGCCGCGCGCGACCGCAGGCGCGCGCGGGACGCGGGTCGGCAGGGCGCGGCGCAGGGAGGAACGCGCTGCGGAGCAAACCTGCGCAGGCGCGCGGAACGCGGGCGCCGGGATGCCGCAAACCCAAATTGCGGTCGCAGGCGCGGGACGCGGGCGCCGCCGGAGACGACCGGGAAAGTCAACCATTCCAATCGACGACCACCGCAGGCGCGCGGAACGCGGGCGCCGCTGGCGAAGGAAGCAAAAATCGCACCCGATTTTTCTGTCGGTGCGATTTTTGCGCTTGTTGGCGTTATCGGCGCTTCATGCCCGCGCGATGACCTCCGAGCGCGATTTTGCCCCTATTCCGACCTTGTGCCGGCGCCGCGCGCGGCGAAATCGGAAAAGGGCGGCGTCCCCGCTGGGAGCGCCGCCCGGCATGGCGTTCGTCAGTTCTGACCGGCGAACTTCTGGCGAACCTGATCGAGCTTCTGCTGCTCGACCTGCTCGCTGGGGTACCAGCCCTTCGCCGCCATCTTCTTGTAGGTCGCGTCCTGCATGCGCAGGCTGGCGTTGAGGGCGTCGCTGAAGGCGCAGTGGACGTTCTGGGTGGCGGACTCGATGGCGCCGTGGACGTAGAGGTCGCAGACGCCCTTCGTGGTCAGCAGGATGTTTTCCATGATGGCTTGATCGTTCATCGCGAATGCCTCCTCGGGTCGAATGGTCAGACGAGCTGGAAGAACGCGCCGAAGAGCTCGGCGTGCTTCTGCATCATCTGCTGGACAAAGTTCTTCAGGTCGGGATCGGTCAGGCTGTTCATCGCCTGCTGGCACTGGGCCTTGAGAAATTTCTCGTGACCGAGCGCGTCCTCGACGTAGAGCAGTTCCTTGGGACTCATTTCAATCACCTCCGTGCGTATTGTGCCCGCGCGCGGCGCGGATCATGCAAAAGAGATTGAAAGCGCGGGCGCGGTGGTGTATAATAGAGGAAAGACGTCCAAACGCGAGGTGACGCAAGTGTACAACGAATTGACCGAGGTCGACATCAGAAAGATGCAGGAGGAGATCGACTATCGCATGCGGGTGGTCCGCCCGAAGTGCGTGGAGGATCTCAAGACGGCGCGCGGGTTCGGCGACCTGAGTGAGAATTACGAATACAAGGTGGCAAAACAGGAACTGCGCCGCTGCGACAGCCGGCTGCGCTATCTGCGCAAGATGATCGAGACGGCGCGCGTGGTGAAGGTGGATTCCGCCGCCGACCGCGTGGGCCTGTTCGACACGGTGGACGTGTTCTTTGAGGACGAGGGCGAGACGGAAAGGCTGCGCATCGTGACGACGCTGCGCGAGGACGCCCTGCGGGGCATCATCAGCAAGGATTCGCCGCTGGGCAAGGCGCTGATGGGCAAGAGGGCCGGCGACCGCGTTCGGGTGACGGTCAGCGACGAGGTGTCCTATACCGTGCGCATCGACCGCATCGAAAAGGGCAGCGACGACGACAGCCTCCCCATCCACTCGTTCTGAAACCATAAACGCCCCAACCCAAAGCAGTGAATCACGCCGCCTCCCGGCGGGATTCACCCCGGGCAGAAACGAATGCTCATCGCTCACCGCCGCGGCGCAGAATGCGCCGCCAAAGCGGGATTCCAAAGGGTCTCATGACCCTTTGGCGGGGGATTCAGGGAACAGCTCCCCCGAACGCCCCAACCCAAAGCAGTGAATCACGCCGCCTCCCGGCGGGATTCACCCTTGGTTGAAACGCACGTCCCCTCCCACCGCCGCGGCGCAAAATGCGCCGCAGAAGCGGGATTCCAAAGGGTCTCATGACCCTTTGGCGGGGGTTCTCAGGGGGCAGAGCCCCCTGAGCAAGGAGGTAACGAATGGAACAAAAGACGCTTGCGCGCGGAAATAACGCGCTGGACCTGCTGCGGCTGGCGTGCGCGTTTGGAGTCGTGTGGACGCACGCGGTGATGTTTCACGCGGGGCGGCTGGGCAACGCCGTGTACGCGCTGGCGCACGCCGCGCCGCCGGTGTTCCTGCTCATATCGGGATACTATTACCGCGGCGCGGGCGAACTGACGCCTGCGCGCGCCCGCGGCAAGTTTTTCCGCTTTCTGAAGATGGCGCTAAAGTGGCTGGCGATCTACTTTGCCTACACGGTATTCCTGTACGCGCTGCCCGAGCGCGTGATGCCCGGCGCGCCGGCGCTGGGCGACTGGCTGCGCTCGACCTTCGCGCCGCGATCGCTGTTTTCGCTGATCGTGCTGCAGGCGCCGCTGGGCGTAGGCGTTCACCTGTGGTATCTCTCCACGGCGGCGGTCGCGGCACTGATGATGATGTTCTTCGAGCGGCTGCGCCTGCGGCGGTGGCGGCTGCCGGTCGCCGTCGGACTGCTCGCCGCGCTGCTCCTCATCGAGCTCGTGGTCAACCTCCGCCGCGGCACCATCCCCCCCGAGGTCATCCGCAACGCCTATCTCATCGGCTTTCCCATGATGCTCCTCGGCGATTGGATGCGCGACCACCGCGAGCGCCTCTGCCGCCTCCCCGTCTGGGGCTGGAGCGCAATCGCCGCCGCCGCGCTCCTGTTTTCCGTCTGGGAATTCTTCGGCTCCGGCGCGGTCATCCTCGAGTACGGCGCAGGCACGCTGATCGGCGCCTTTGCCCTCGTCGCCCTCTGCCTCCACTTCGACGGCGCGCCCCGCCGCCCGTGGGCGTCCTTCGCCCGCCGCTACAGCCAGGACCTCTACCTCGGGCACATGCTCGTCATCGCGCCCCTCCAGTTCCTCGCCGCCGCACACGACGCCGGCGCGTGGGCATACATCGCCGCCGCCCTCGCGGCATGCGTCGTCTGTCTCCTCAGGGGGCTCTGCCCCCTGAGAACCCCCGCCAAAGGGTCATGAGACCCTTTGGAATCCCACTTCTGCGGCGCTCTGCGCCGCGGTGGGGGAAGATGGGCTTTCGCTTCTTCCCGGGGTGAATCCCGCCGGAAGGCGGCGCGATTCACTGGTCAGGGCAGGGAGAACGCTCGGGGCTCTGCCCCCTGAGAACCCCCGCCAAAGGGTCATGAGACCCTTTGGAATCCCACTTCTGCGGCGCTCTGCGCCGCGGCGGGGAAAGATGGGCATACGTTTCTCCCCGGGGTGAATCCCGCCGGAAGGCGGCGCGATTCACTGGTTTTGGGGCTGGGGCGTTCAGGGGAAGCAGTTCCCTGAAAACTCCCGCCAAAAAAAGGCACGCAGGACAGCCCGTAAAATCAAATCCGGCGACATGCGCGGCGGATTTGCGATATTTTTCTGCAGGCAAATCCCGCCGGAAGGCGGCGCGATTCACTGGTTTTGGGGCTGGGGCGTTTGGCTTTGGCATCCTTCAAAAATGGCTTCAACGGCACGTACAACGCAAAGGACATGGAAGGAGTGGAGCTCATGGAGCGGCAACCTCTGCCCGAGGTGCGCTCGAACTGCGCGCTCGACCTGCTCAGGCTGATCTGCGCGATGGGCGTGGTCACGGTACATTCGATCGCCAGCACAACGAGCGCGTTCAGCGCGCTGATCAACGCGGCGCTGCACGTGCCGCCGCTGGTATTCTTTCTCATCTCGGGATACTTCTGGCGCGACGCGCGCGGCGAATGGGCGCCGGAACGCACCCGCCGGCACCTGCTGCACGCGCTGAAGACGACGGTGTTCTGGGTGATCGCCTACATGCTGTTCACGGCGGCGCTGGTCTATCCGTTCCACGGGCGAGTGCCGGGGATGGACTCCACGGGCGAGTGGCTGCGGTCGTTCTTTTCCGGCAAAAACCTGCTCCTGCTGCTGCTGGTGCAGCGGTCGCCGGGCGCGGGCACGCACCTGTGGTACATGATGGCGCTGGTCTGGGCGCAGCTGCTGCTGTGGGGAATATACGCGCGGAAGTGGACGAAGGCGCGCCTGCCGCTGGCGCTGCTGCTGCTGTGCGCGCAGCTCGCCATGCAGTGGGCGAACAACCGCTTCGCGCTGGGGCTGGGACAGGAGTTCCTGCGCAACGCGTGGCTGACGGGCCTGCCGTGGATGATGATCGGCGACTGGATGCGCGGGCGCGAGGAAGCGATTCGCCGCATCCCGGCGGCGCCGCTGGCGGTCGTGGGCATTCTCGGGCTGTTCACGCTGCCGCTGGAGCCGTGGTGGCACGGCGGGGTGGAATACACGCTGGGGCTGTACTTTGCCGCGCCGGCGCTGGTCATGCTGGCGATCAAGCTGGGCACGAACGCCGACCGACCGTGGGCGCGCCCGGTGCGGGCGTTCACGCTGCCGCTGTACCTGTGGCACATGCTGTTCGTGATGCCGATGATCACGGCGGTGACGCTGCTGGGGCTCGACGAGCGGCTGCGCTGGCTGATCGCGCTGGCGGCGATGGCGCTGTGCTATCTCGTCTATCGGATTCAGGGCCGCTGGAAGGCCCGCCGCGCGGGGAGGGTCCAATGAAGCGAAGCAATGACCGCCGCACGGCGTACACCCGCTCGGTCATCAAGGAGGCGCTGCTGGCGCTGAAGCGAACCGTGCCGTTCGACGCCATCACCGTCTCGGCGCTGTGCCGCGAGGCGGGCGTGCACCGCGGCACGTTCTACCTGCACTACCGCAACACCATGGAGGTGCTCGACGAGCTGCTCGACGACGCCCTCGAAAACGTCTGCCTGCCGCCGGGACCGGCGCAGGAAAGCGACTGCCGCCTGGGCTATCCGCTGTGCCGCTTCATGCGCGAGAGCGACCGCTACCGCCCCGTGCTGATGGACGACGCCCTCGCCGCGCACATCCTCGCGCGCATCTTCGAGCGCTTCCGCGCGCCGTTTCTGGCGGCGATGCGCCCGCGCAGCGCGCTGACGGACGAGCAGCTGGAGGCGATCCTGCACTTCCAGCTCCACGGATGTTTCGCCATCAGCAAGCGCTGCGGCGGCTGCGGCGACGAGCGCTGGCGCGGCGTGCAGGACGCCGTCGACCGCTTTGTGCGCGGCGGGCTGGCGGCGAGCGCGCGCGAATGAGCACGGCGCGTTGGAAAGTGGACAACTTTTCCAAAACCGTCCATCATCGTACAGCTCGTCCCCAAATTGGCGGCGCTGCGAAACCGTTTCAAGCTTGCGCAAACGGTGTATATGGAAGATAATATGGACAGAGATTACCGAAGGGGGAACCTGATATGGCAAAGGTCATCGCCATGGCGGGCAAGGGCGGCGTCGGCAAGACGACGCTGTGCGGCCTGCTGATTCAGCATCTCGCCAAGACCGGGCGCGGCCCGATTCTGGCGGTGGACGCCGACGCGAATTCCAACCTGAACGAGGTGCTCGGCGTGGAGGCGCCGGAGACGCTGGGCGAGATCCGCGAGGAGCTCGAGCGCGCCGGCACGGACATCCTGCCCGGCGGCATGCCCAAGAACGACTACGTGCAGATGCGCATGAACGACGCCCTGACCGAGGAGGACGACTTCGACCTGCTGGTCATGGGCCGCACGCAGGGCACGGGCTGCTATTGCTACGTCAACGGCCTGCTGCAGACGCAGATGCAGAAGCTGCAGGGGCATTATCCCTACATCGTCGTGGACAACGAGGCGGGCATGGAGCACATCAGCCGCGGCATCCTGCCGTCGATCGACATCGCCCTGCTGGTCAGCGACTGCTCGCGCCGCGGCGTGCAGGCGGCGGGCCGCATCGCCGCGCTGATCGAGGAGCTGCACCTCAAGCCGGAGCGCGTGGGGCTGATCGTCAACCGCGCGCCGGGCGGCGAGCTCAGCGACGGCATCCGCGAGGAGATCGCGAAGCAGAAACTCGATCTGGTCGGCGTGGTGCCCCACGACGAGTCGGTCTACGAATATGACTGCGACGGCAAGCCGACGGTAACGCTGCCGGCGGACAGCCCCGTGCGCGCCGCGCTGGAGAATATCTGGCGCGAGCTGGGAATTTGAGGTGAGCGGTATGGGTGAAAAGGGCATGAAGATCGCCATTTCCGGCAAGGGCGGCGTCGGCAAGACGACGTTCGCCTCCACGCTGGCGCGGCTGTACGCGCAGGAGGGCCGCAAGGTGCTCTGCGCCGACGCCGATCCGGACGCCAACCTCGGTCTGGCGCTGGGCTTCCCGCAGGCGCTGCTCGACGAGATCACGCCGATCGGCAAGCTCAAGCGCTTCGCCGCCGAGCGCACCGGCGCCAACGCCAGCAACACGTTCCTCAAGCTCAACCCCCGCGTCGACGACATCCCCGAGGCGTTCGGGCGCGAGTACAACGGCGTGCGCCTGGTGGTGATGGGCACGGTGGACTCCGCCGGCGTCGGCTGCGTCTGCCCGGAGAACGTCATCCTCAAGTGCCTGATCAACAACCTGATCCTCGCGCGCGACGACGTCGTCATACTCGACATGGAGGCGGGGCTGGAACACCTCGGTCGCGGCACGACCAGCGGCGTGGACCAGTTCATCGTCGTCATCGAGCCGGGCGCGCGCAGCGTGCAGACCTATCACTCGGTCAAGCGCCTCGCCCACGAGCTGGGCGTCAAGCGCGTCGGCGTGGTCGCCAACAAGGTGCGCAACGCCGAGGACGAGGCGTTCATCCGCAGCCAGATTCCCCCGGAGGACCTGCTCGGCGTGATTCACTTCAGCAGCGACGTCATCGACGCCGACCGCGCCGGCGGCTCGCCGTTTGACACCAGCAAGGGCGCCACCGACGAGATCCGCGCCATCAAGGCGCGCATCGACGCGGAAGTATAAGCGGTCGCGCAAAGTCATTTTGGAACCGTCTGAAAGGAGGATTTTTCCATGTCTACGCCCATTGGATGCGAAGAGAACCGCAAGACCCCCATCCTCGAGGAGCGCGTCTGCCCGCAGTGCGGCGCGGAGGTCGAGGTGTTCACCCGCGACGGCCGCCTGATCGACGACTTCCCCTGCGAGTGCGGCTACGTGTTCCACGCCGAAGAGGCGCTCGACCCGCACAACACGCGCAAGGAAAAGAAGGACTGACCGCAATGCGGCGCGCGGAGACAAGCATCTCCGCGCGCCGCGTTTTTTGGGGAAAAGCGCGCGCCCGGGCGGGTGGGAACGGCGCGGACGATCTGCCTCGCGCGCGGGCTCCGTCGCCGCGGGCAGCGTACCTGCTGCCTTGCGCCAATGCAGAGCTAGAATGGCGCTCAATTCAGTTGACCCCACGCCAGCGCAAGTAGGAACGGCGCGGTCTGGCTGTCTTTGCGCGATGCAGGTCGGTCGCTCTGTGCGATGCAGGGAGACAGCTCATGCCTGTTGCCTTGCATCCGCGTGGACAGGTACGCTCGGGCGACGCCTTGCGTCAGCGCAGGCAAACGGCTCCGGCTTGCTGCCTTTCGCCAATGCAGGGCAGGAGAGGCGCACAGTTCGGCTGACGGAACGCGGCGAGAGCCGGGAGGGCGCGGTCTCGTTAAAAAAGAAAGAAGCAGGTCAGGCGCGCGGTGCGATGCAG
>CALVPU010000073.1 GCA_944353735.1 uncultured Eubacteriales bacterium
GGATGAAGGTGCGCCTGATTTGCGCGGACGCGGCGCGCGTTTCCTGTTGGTGCGCGCAGTGCGGAGCGTCGATGCGGCATGACGGACATGGCAGACGCGCTGGAGCGGATGGTGCGGAGCGGCGCGCCGCGTCGATGCGGCGGTGCGCGGGGTTGGGACTGCTGGAGGCGGATTGAATGGAACAACAGAGCATTTTCTCGACCGAAAACGATGCGAACCAGCCGCTGGCGGCGCGGCTGCGCCCGCAGACGCTGGAGGAATTCGTCGGACAGCGCCACCTGTTGGGGCCGGGCAAGGTGCTCAGGCGGCTGATCGAGTCGGACAACATCCCCTCGATGATCTTCTGGGGACCGCCCGGCGTGGGCAAGACCACGCTGGCGCGCATCATCGCCCACCGCACGCGGGCGGAGTTCATCGACTTTTCCGCCGTCACCAGCGGCATCCGCGAGATCCGCGAGGTCATGCAGCAGGCGGAGGCAAACCGCCGCTTCGGCGGGCGGACGATCGTGTTCGTGGACGAGATCCATCGCTTCAACAAGGCGCAGCAGGACGCCTTTCTGCCGTTTGTCGAAAAGGGCAGCATACTGCTCATCGGCGCCACGACCGAGAATCCGTCCTTCGAAATCAACGGCGCGCTGCTGTCGCGGTGCAAGGTGTTCGTGCTGCAGGCGCTCGGCGCCGACGATCTCGCCGCGCTGGTGCGGCGCGCGCTTGCCGACCCGCGCGGCTTCGGCGGGCAAAGGGTGGAGATTCCGCCGGAACTGCCGGAAGTCATCGCCCGCTTCGCCAATGGTGACGCCCGCGCGGCGCTGTCCACGCTGGAGATGGTGGTGCTCAACGCCGAGCTCGACGGCGATACCCTGCGCGTGACGGAGGAGACGCTCGCGCAGTGCACGTCGCGCAAATCGCTGCTGTACGACAAGAAGGGCGAGGAGCACTACAACCTCATCTCCGCGCTGCACAAGTCCATGCGCAATTCCGATCCCGACGCGGCGGTCTACTGGCTGGCGCGGATGCTGGAATCCGGCGAGGACCCGATGTACATCGCCCGCCGCGTGACGCGCTTCGCCAGCGAGGACGTCGGGCTGGCGGACCCGCGCGCGCTGGAGATCGCCGTGGCGGCGAGTCAGGCGTGCCATCTCATCGGCATGCCGGAATGCTCCGTGCACCTGACCGAGGCGGTGGTGTACATGTCGCTGGCGCCGAAGTCGAACGCGCTGTACGCCGCCTACGAGACCGCCAAGAAGGATGCCCTCGAGCAGCTCGCCGAGCCGGTGCCGCTGGTGATCCGCAACGCGCCGACCAAGCTGATGGCGCAGCTCGACTACGGCAAGGGCTACCAGTACGCCCACGATGCCGCCGACCGCCTGACCAACATGCAGTGCCTGCCCGATTCGCTCCGCGATCGCGTTTACTACCGCCCCACTGAAGAGGGCGTCGAAGGACGCTGGAAGGCGCGGTTGGAGGAGATCAAGGAGTGGAAGCGCCGCCACGCCAACGACTGAGCGCCGGCGGGGCGCGGTCCGCGCGGCAAACAGGCGTCGCTGCCGCTGGAGCGCGAGAGGGAAACGGCGTCGAAGGGGAGGCGCCGTCTATCGGCAACCGTCAAGCCGCTGGAGCGCGCGGGAGGGAGCGGCGCTCAGCGCTTCCGTTTCGAGCGCTGAATCGCGAGGACGGGAGCGGCGTCGACGGGGCGGCGCCGTCTATCGGCAACCACCAAGCCGCTGGAGCGCGCGGGCGGGAGCGGCGTCGAAGGGGAGGCGCCGTCTATCGGCAACCACCAAGCCGCTGGAGCGCGAGAGGGAACGGCGTCGGAGGGACGGGATTTGTCCGCCGCGGAAGCGGCGGCGCGCCGCCGGAAAGCGGTTTCGGTGCGGTTGGACGGGCGCGGTCCGGCGCGGCGGTCGCAGACAGGAACGGGGACCACTCGGGCGAGGTGAATTCGTCCGGGCGGTCCCCGTTTTGCGCGATAAGGTGGAAGGGGCTATCGGCGCGGGCGGCGGTCCTGCCGCGGCGGCGCGGGACAGTCCTGTCCCGTACCGTGCACCTGACGGCAGTGTCCGGAAAAGGGACAGTTGGCGCATGCCGATTCGCCGCGGGTGCGCAGGAAGGCATGCAGGCGGCGGACGAGGATCCAGACCGCGGCGAGCACGATGACCGCGGCGATCAGGTATGCAAGCATGGGAAACCTCCTGTCATGGGATGGTCGCGGCGCAAGCTGGACGCTGGGGGGCTGCGCGGACGGCGGCGCTTGGCGGTCAGCCGCTTGTGTCCGGGATAAACCAGCCGGCTGCGCCGTCGGGCGAATGCGCTCGAGCCGTGAGTGGGCGGTCGGCGTTGTAGTTGCCGTCCATTGCCGGTCACGTGTCAGGAGAACGCGCTCGAGCCGTGAGCGGACGGTCGGCGTTGTAGTTGCCGTCCATTGCCGACCACGTGCCAGGCGAACGCGCTCGAGCCGTGAGCGGGCGGTCGGCGTTGTAGTTGCCGTCCATTGCCGCCTACGTGCCAGGCGAATGCGTTCGAGCCGTGAGCGGGCGGGAATGACCCTGCTGGATGCGGTGTCTGGAGAACTCGCCTGAGCCGCACATGAGCAGGGATGGACTTGCCGGCTGCGGTGTCAGGCGAATGCGTTCGAGCTGTGTGCGCGCGGGAATGCCCCTGCCGGTCGCGGCGCTGGGGGAACTCGCCTGAGTCGCACATGAGCAGGGATAAACCAGCCGGTCGCGCCGTCGGGAGAACGTGTCCGCGCCGTTTGGGATGAACCAGCTGCGCGGACACCGCGGTTGCGGCGCTCAGAGCTTGGAGGTGAACGCCACCGCGAGGCCGAGGATGCGGATGTCGTCGTGGTCCGGCAGGGTGAAGATCATCGGCGGGTACTTGGGGTTCTCGCTGAGCAGCTGCACGCCGTGCGGGATGTGATAGACGCGCTTGAGCGTCGCCTGACCGTCGATCACCACCGCGGCGATCTGACCGTCGTCGACGTCGTCCTGCCGGCGCACGTACACTACGTCGCCGTCGTGGATGCGCGCGCCGACCATGCTGTCGCCGCGCACGCGCAGGGCAAAGTCGCAGCGCACGCCGTCGCCGCATTCGGCGACCGTCACCTCCTCCACGCAGGTGATCGGCTGACCGGCGGCGATCTCTCCCAGCAGCGGCACCTTGCGCGCCGTCACGGGCAGCAGTTCGCCGCGCTCGATCAGCCGGCGCACGTCGCCGCCGAGGTCGCCCAGCCGGTACACGCCGGGAATGTCCGCCGGCGTGCCGCACAATGTCTCCAGCGGGCAGCCAAGCGCGCGCGCCAGCCGCTTCAGCGTCTGCGCCGTGGGATTGCGCGTCTCGCCGTTGAGCAGCTTGTTCAGCGTTCCCTTCGGCACGCCCGAGCGCTCGGACAGGGCGTCGGTGGTCAAACCGTTTTCGGATTTAAGACGGTTCAGCTTGTCGCGAAGTTCCATGGCGCTGCGCCTCCTTTTTCCCGTATAGGAATAGAATACACCGATATTCGCCGCATGTCTACCCATAAACGGTAAATTTTCGCGCCGTTCGCTTGACAAAATCGAACGTGTGTGCTATTATCGTATAACCGAATACGGGTAACCGAAGGGAGGAACGAGCGATGGAGATCAGGGACATGGCGGCGCGGCTGGGGCAGCTGCAGCATTTGAGGCGCGAGGTGGACGAGCTGTCGCAGCGCATTGCGGCGGTGGAGGAGATGGCGGCGGGCGGTTCGCCGCGGCTGACGGGATTGCCGCGCGGCGGGCAGAGGGACGACCGCGTGGCGCGGGCGGCGGCGAGCCTGGCGGACCTGCGGGCGCGGATGGCGCGGCGGCGGCTGGACTGCATGGAGGAGCTCGGACGGCTGTACGCGTTCATCGACGACCTTCCGGACAGCCAGCTGCGGCAGATCTTCTCGGCGCGCTACATCGACGGTCTGTCGTGGCAGAACGTGGCGTGGCAGGTCGGCGAGATGGACGAACAGGTGCCGCGGCGGCTGCACAACCGCTATCTGCGCAAAAAAATTTGCGAAAACGCGAAATTTGACGAAAAAGACGAAGAAAACCTGCTATAATGATAGTGTGAAAGAGCGGACAGCCGAACGGCGATCCGCTCTTTTGCGTACCACAGGGCGGGCTCACGCGAGGTCCGCGAAGGGAGGCGGAGATGACCGAGCAGCGCATGACGGCGCGGCAGCGGCGGTTTGCGGAGGCGTATCTGGCGCTGGGCGACGCGCGGCTGGCTGCGGAACAGGCGGGCTACCGGGCGGGCTCGGGCGAGCGGCTGCTGCGGGTCGCAGCGGTGCAGGCGTATCTGGCGAAGCGCAGGGACGACGACCGGCAGCGCGCGGTGGCGTCGGCGGACGAGGTACTGCAATACCTGACGCGCGTGCTGCGCGCCGATGCGGGACAGAGCTCGATGAAGGCGGCGGAGCTGCTGGGCAAGCGGCTGGGCCTGTTCGCCGAGCAGGGCGAATCGCTGCCGCCGCCGGTGATCGTCGACGATATCCGCGCGGCAGTGCTCCTGCCGGACGGCGGGGAAGCGCTTTCGGAGGCGGGCGGAAGGCGTGAAAGCGCGGCGGGCGCTTTGCCAGGCGGCGGGGAAGCGGCCTTGCCGGACGCAAAGGGGGACGCGCCGGGGCGAAGCGGCGAGGAGGCGCCTTTGCCGCGAGGCGGAGGTGCGGAGGAATGATCGCGC
Source organism: uncultured Eubacteriales bacterium (assembly GCA_944353735.1). Classification (GTDB taxonomy): domain Bacteria; phylum Bacillota; class Clostridia; order Christensenellales; family Aristaeellaceae; genus Faecivicinus. The sequence continues at coordinate 4,690 of CALVPU010000073.1, forward strand.
GGCTGTCGGAACTGATCGCGCCGGCGTACCGCGCCGTGCACCGCGACGTCGTCGCCGGAGGGCACCGCGAATACTGGCTGCGCGGCGGGCGTGGGTCGGGCAAGTCGAGCTTCGTGTCGCTGGAGATCGCGCTGGGCATGCTGCGGGACCCGACCGCGAACGCCGTGATCTACCGCAAGGTCGCCGCGACGCTGCGCGAGAGCGTGTTTGAACAGATGCTCTGGGCGATCGAGCGGCTGGGGCTGGGCGCGCACTTTCGCCGCAAGCTGGCGCCGCTGGAGCTGGAATACCTGCCGACGGGGCAGCGCGTGCTGTTTCGCGGCGCGGATGACGCGGGGAAGTCGAAGTCGATCAAGCTGGCGCGGGGCAGGTTCGCGTTTTTGTGGTTCGAGGAATTGTCGGAATTCTCGGGAATGGCCGACATCCGCACGATTCGCGCGAGCATATTGCGCGGCGAGGGCGGAGCGGCGGTGTTCTATACCTACAACCCGCCGGTCGCGCAGGCGAACTGGGTCAACGCCGAGGCGCTGTCGCCGCGTCCCGACAGGCTGGTGCACGCGAGCACGTATCTGGACGTGCCGGCGCGCTGGCTGGGCGGCGACTTCCTCGCGGAAGCCGAGGCGCTCAGACAGAGCAACGAGCGCGCCTACCGCCACATGTACCTCGGCGAGGTGACCGGCACCGGCGGGCAGGTGTTCGAGAACCTGTCGCTGCGACCGCTGCGCGCGGAGGAGCTGGCGGCGGGGCGGGCGTACAGCGGGCTGGACTTCGGCTTCGCAGTCGATCCGGACGCGTTCGTGCGGGTCGGGTACGATCCGCGCACGAGAAAGCTGTGGCTGCTGGACGAATTCTGGGGCGTGCGCACGCCGGCGGAACGGCTGGCGGAGGAGATCGCGGCGCGGGCGGGCGGCGAGGTCGTGCGCTGCGACAGCGCCGAGCCGCGGATGATCCGCCAGCTGCGCGACCGGGGCGTGAACGCCGTGGGCGTGCGCAAGGGCGCGGGCAGCGTCGAGGCGGGCATCCGCTGGTTGCAGGAGCGCGCCGAGATCGCCATTGATCCGGCGCGGTGCCCGCACGCGGCGCGCGAGTTCGCCGGATATGCGTTTCCCACCGGCGCGGGCGGAGCGTTTCTGGCGGAATTCCCCGACCGCGACAACCATACCATCGACGCCGTGCGCTACGCCATGGAAGATGTCGCCCGCGCCCGCGAGGCGAGGACCGTCGCGCGCGCCGCGCCGCAGCGCAGGGGCCGAACGTGGTCCTGACAGCGGCTTTGCCGGGCGCGCCGTTCTTTTTTCGAACGGCGGCCTCCGTTCAGGAAGCGCCGCCCGCTGGACAATCCCCCGCGCATGGGGAAGATGCGCATGTGATTTTGATTCAAGGAGTGATTGAGATGATCGTTCGCAGCAAGCGCGTTCTGGAACGCGGACTTTCCGCGCACGTCGTGCGGGCGTGCGTGGAGGAATTCATGCTCGCGCGCCCCAGGCTCGAACGCCTGAAGCGCTATTACGACGGCACCCACGCCATCGCCGACCGGCTGCGCGAACCGGGCATGCCCAACACGCGGCTGGTTCATGACTTCCCGCGCTACATCTGCACCATGGCTGCCGGCTATCTCGCCGGCGAGCCGGTCCAGTATTCCGCGCCCGACGGGCAGCGCGCCGCGCTCGACGGCGTATTGGCAAACTACCGCCTATGCGCCATCGACAGCGTCGACGTCGAGCTCGCGCGCCAGGCCAGCCTCTACGGGCGCGGCGTCGAGCTCGTGTTCGCCGACGGCGACGCCCGCCCGCGCTCCGCCGTGCTCGACCCGCGGCTCGCGTTCGTCGTCTACGACGACACCGTCGAGAACCGACCGCTCTTCGGCGTGCGCCTGCGCCCCCTGCTGCGCGACGATGGCGCCGAGGCGGGCTGGTCCGTCGAGGTCTATACCGACGCCGAGGTCCTCGCCTTCCGCTCCTCCGGGCCAGGCGACGTCGGTCCCCTGCACAGCCGCCGCTGGCACTTCTTCAGCGGCGTGCCGATGATCGAATACTGGAACGGCGAGGACGAGCGCGGCGACTTCGAGGGCGCGCTGTCGCTCATCGACGCCTACGACCGCCTCCAGTCCGACCGCGTCAACGACAAGGCGCAGTTCGTCGACGCCCTCCTGCTGCTCTACGGCTGCACCATGGAGACCGACGAGCGCGGCCGGTCGCCGGGACGGCAGCTCCGCGAGGACAAGGTTCTCGCGCTGCCCGATGCCGACGCCCGCGCCGAGTGGCTCTGCAAGCAGCTCAACGAGGCGGACACCGAGGTCCTGCGCGGCGCGCTCGCCGCCGACATCCACAAGCTCAGCATGGTTCCGGACCTCTCCGACGAGCGCTTTGCCGGCAACGCCAGCGGCGTCGCCATGCGCTACAAGCTGCTGGGACTGGAGCAGCTCGCACGCGTCAAGGAGCGCTGGTTCCGCGAGGCGCTGCGCCAGCGGCTGGCGCTCTACGCCGCCTTCCTGACGCTGCGCGGCGCGCCGCCGCTGGACGTCAACGCCGTGAAGATGGCGTTTGCCCGCTCGCTGCCCGTCAACGAGCTCGAGCAGGCGGAGACGCTGAACGCCCTGCGCGGCATCGTCCCCGACGAACAGCTCCGCGCCCGCGCCGCGCGCCTCGACGGCGAGAGCTGACTTAAGTGGAGCGGGAACCTCCGCGCGCGGCGCGGGCGAGCGGTCAAACCGGCGCGGTGAGCGAGAGATACAGGACCGCAGCCGCCCGCACCGCCGCAGGCGGAAGGTTCCCGCGGGGAAGCGGAGGCGCTTGTGCATGGAACGTTCCCACGGCGCACGACCGGGACAACCCCGGCGTTGGGAACGGCGCGGTGCGCAGCGCAGGAGCGTTCCCGCGGCATTGAGACGCCCGGAGCGAGAACGGAGCGGCCCAGAAGCGGCGGCGCCGGGCGGGAAGGGCGCGCGCAGCCAAGTGAACGTGCCGCGCGGGAACGGGAGAGCGGCAGATTGTGCCGCCATGCGGAGGATGTGCGGGCGAGCGGTCAAACCAGCGCGGTGAGCGAGAGATACAGGACCGCAGCCGCCCGCACCGCCGCAGGCGGAAGGTTCCCGCGGAGAAGCGGAGGCGCCTGTGCAGGAACGGCGCGCGCGGGCTTGGCGAATGCCGCACGGAATTGCGCCGGCGGGAAGTGCAGACCTGCCGCGGGGAGCGGCTGGCGCCTGTGCAGGCACGGCGCGCGGGCCGCGCGGCTGGTGCGCCGGGCGATGAGCGCCGGGGAACCGGACAAAACTCGACCGTCCAGGAGACTGGACAGAAAGGAAGGAAACGACATGGAAGAACGCAACCCCATCACCCTCGACGGCGCGCTCGCCGAGGAGATCGACCGCCGCATCCGCGAGGCGCTCGAGCGCCTGCGCGCCGAACAGGCGGTTCCGGCAGCTGCTGCGCCCGCTGAGGATCCGCGCGCCGCGGCGGTCGACGAGCGCGAGCGCAGGGTCGCCGAACGCGAACTGCGCGCCTCGGCGCTGGAACAGCTCACCGCGCGCGGCCTGCCGCGCGAGCTGGCGGACGTGCTGCCCTGCGGCGATGCCGCGCAGCTCAGCCGCGCGCTGGACGCCCTCGAGCAGGCGTTTCGCAGCGCCGTGCAGGCGGCGGTTGACGAGCGCCTGCGCGGACGCACGCCCACCGGCGCGGGCGCGGCGAAGCCCGATCCCGACGCCCTCAGCGACGCGGAGTACTATCGCCTCAACGCCGCTTCGGCGGCGCGCGGCGCCTGATCCCAACGACCCCAGCAAGGAGGAAATGAACCATGGCGAATACCCTTGTCACCCTCAAGACGATCGCGCGCCAGGCGCTGCCGTGCCTGATCGACAACCTCGTCTTCCCCAACCTCTGCCACCGCGACTTCTCCGAGGAGCTGCACGACGTGGGCGATACGGTGCGCGTGCGCCGTCCCACCGTGTTTACCGCGCAGGAGTTCGACGCGGAGGCGGGCGTCGACTTTCAGGACATGAACGAGGACGCCATCGACGTCGTGCTCGACCACATCGCCACCGTGGACGCGCGCGCCTCGGCGATCGAGACCGCCACCGGCGTCGCCGACCTCAACCGCGTGTTCATCGAGCCTGCCGCCGCCGCGCTCGCCGAAAAGATCCATCGCGACGGCCTCGCCCTCTACGCCGGCGGGCCCTACACCGTCGGAGCCGCCGGCACCACGCCTTCGCAGCTTTCCGACCTGTCCGAGGTGCGCCGCGCGCTGAACGTCAACCGCGCGCCGGTGGTCGGGCGCGTCGCCGTGTGGGATCCCGAGGCCGACACGAAGCTGACCCAGCTTCCGGCGCTGGTCAACGCCGAGAAGTCCGGCTCCGTCGCCGCGCTGCGCGAGGGCAGCATCGGGCGCGTCTACGGCATTGACCACTACATGTCGCAGGGCGTCTGGCACCATACCTGTGGGCTGACCGCCTCGACCGGCGTCAAGG
>CALVPU010000074.1 GCA_944353735.1 uncultured Eubacteriales bacterium
CGGCGACCTCGACAAGTTCCTCGCGCGCGGCGCGCAGCAGCGTTTCGGAGTAGAACAGGTCGCCGCAGGTATATCCGGTCAGGCACAGTTCCGGCAGCACCAGCAGGTGCGCGCCCAGCGCGTCCGCGCGGCGGATGAGCGCCTCAATGGCGGCGGCGTTGGCGCGCACGTCGGCGACGGCGACGCGCGGCGAACCCGCGGCGACTTTGACAAATCCCGTTTGCATGGCGAAACCCTCTTTCGCAGTTCTTCTGCCCTTCATTATACAGGAAATCCGCCTGCGGCGCAAGGGCGGATTGCGCAGCGCTTGAACGCGCGCGGGGTTTGTGGTATACTGGGGACAAATCGGTGTGGAGGAGGCGGCAAAGGTGGATGTCTGGGCATGGATGGCGGAGCTGGAAGAGCGCCTGCGCGGCGCATTCGGCGAGCGGCTGCGCTTCGTGGGACTGCAGGGCAGCCGGGCGCGCGGCGAGGCGGCGGCGGACAGCGACATCGACGCGGTGGTCGTCCTTGACCGACTGGACGGCGGCGACCTGCTTGCCTATCGCGCTGTACTGGCGCAGATGCCGGAGCGGGAAAAGGCGTGCGGCTTTTTTGCGGGCTGGGACCAGCTGGCGGCGTGGGAGCCGTCCGACCTGTTCGGGCTGGTCTACGATACGTCGCCGCTCATGGGCAGCCTCGAGGCGCTGCGCGAGCGCATCGGTCCAGAGGACGTGCGGCGCGCCGTGCGCATTGGCGCCTGCAATCTCTATCACGGCGCGGTGCACAACGCGCTGCACGGGCGCGATTCCGGCGCGCTTGCCCAGCTGTACAAGTCGGCGGCGTTCGTGCTGCGCGCCAAGGCGTTCGCCGAGACCGGCGCCTATCCGCGCACCCACGTGGCGCTGCGCGAGTTGCTCGCCGGCGAGGAACGGCGCGCGCTCGACGACGCCATGGCGATGCGGTCGGGCGCGGCGGGCGACTTTGACGCGCGGACGGAGCGCCTGATCGCCCTCGCCGGAGCGCTGATCGCGCAATATGGGGGCGAATGTCCGTGAAGACGCTGTACATGGTTGGCGGGACGATGGGCGTCGGCAAGACGACGGTCTGCCGGAAACTGCGCGACCGCCTGCCGGACTGCGCCTTTTTGGATGGCGACTGGTGCTGGGACATGCACCCCTTTCAGGTCACGGACGCGACCAAGGCGATGGTGCTGGACAACATCGTCCACGTGCTCAACAACTTTTTGCGCTGTCCGGCGTTTGCCAACGTCGTGTTCTGCTGGGTGCTCCACGAGCAGTCGATTGCCGATGGGATTCTCGCGCGGCTGGAAACGCCGTTTGCGCTTAGGCGCGTATCCCTGGTCTGCTCGCCGCAGCGCCTCGCCGAGCGGCTGGAACGGGATGTGCGCGCCGGACTGCGGGATGCAGGTGTCGTCGCGCGCAGCGTGCCGCGGCTGCCGCTGTACGACCGGCTTGACGGCGTGCAGCTGGACGTGTCGGACCTCTCGCCGCAGGAGGCGGCATGCCGCATCGCGGCGCTGGGGGAGGAAGCGGATCCGCGCGGAGCGCGCTGAGGGCCTACAACCGGTGGAGGTGAACGTGCGATGGGCGAGTTTGAGCGCTTTTTCGGCAATGCGCCGGCGGCGGAAATCGCCCGCACGCTCGACGCGGCGCTGCGGGCGCGGTTTCCAGCGCTGCGCTGCGACGTGCAGAGGACGCAGATTTCCTATCGCGACGGCGGTCTGTTCTGCTGCGCGTCGCGCCCGCGGCGCAAGTGTGAGGCGGGGACGGTCGTGGTGACGTTCGGTCTGCCGTTTGCCGCGCCGGACGCGCGCGTCATGCAGGTCGTGCCGATCTCGCCCGGGCGATGGACGCACCACGTGCCTCTGGGCGCGCCGGAGGAAGTGGACGCGCAGCTGCTGGCGTGGATTGGCGAATCGCACCGGATGTGCGCGAGAACAAGGTGAGCAAAGGGGGAAACGGCATGCGCCGGGTGGGCGTCGTCGGCTGTTCGGACCCGCTGCCGGAATCGCGGCGGGCGGAATTTGCGCGCTTGCTGGACGCGCTGCGCGCGGCGGGACTGGAGCCGACCGTCGCCGGCGACCTGTTCGCGCCCGCGCCGCCTGAGCGACGTGCGGCGGCGCTGATGGACTACTATTGCGACCCGGACGTCGAGATGATCTTCGACGTCACGGGCGGCGACCTCGCCAACGAGGTGCTCGGCAGGCTCGACTGGTCGGCGATCGCGCGCGCGGACAAGCCGCTGTGGGGATACAGCGACCTGACGTGCGTGCTCAACGCGATCCTTGCGCGCGCGGGACGCCCGTCGGTGTTGTACACCGCGTGGAATCTCGTGCGCGAGGACGCGGCGCGGCAGGCGCGCGACTTTTGCGCCGCGCTGGCGGGCGGCGGCGCGCTGTTTCGCTTGAAGGCGGCGTTCGTGCAGGGGGAGCGCATGGCGGGCGAGGTGGTGGGCGGAAACGTCCGCTGTCTGCTCAAGCTCGCCGGAACGCCCTTCTTTCCCGACGTGCGCGGGCGGATCCTGCTGCTGGAATCGCTGAGCGCCGACGCGCGGCAGTTTCGCGCCTACACGGCGCAGCTGGCGCAGATGGGCGCGCTGGACGCCGCCGCGGGCGTGCTGCTGGGAACGTTTACGAAGCTCGAAGCGCAGGGCGGAATGGAGGCGGCGACGGCGCACATGCGGCGGCTGCTCGGTGCAAATAAGCCGCTGGCGCGGACGCGGCAGGTCGGGCACGGCGCCGATTCGCGCGCGGTGTGGATCGGCAGGCCGCTGCGGCTGGAGCGCGCGGGAGAGGGGGAGGACGCTTGCGCATCGTCACGCTGATCGAAAACGAGGCGCCGCAAGGATTGCTGTCGGAGTGGGGGCTGAGCCTGTGGATCGAGCACCGCGGAAGGCGCTATCTGCTCGATGCCGGCGCGAGCGACGCCTTTGCGCACAACGCTGTCCGGCTGGGCGTCGATCTGGCGCGCGCGGATGCGGCGGTGCTGTCGCACGCGCATTATGATCACGCCGACGGGATGGGAGCGTTTTGCACCGCGAACCGCCGCGCGCCGGTCTATGTGCGCCGCGCGGCGGACGAGAACTGCTATTCCTGGCACGGCGAGCAGCCAAGGTACATCGGCGTGCGCCCTGGAATGCTCGAACTGATGGGCGGCAGGCTGGCGCGCGTGGACGGCGTGCTGCGCCTTGCCGAGGACGTCGCCCTCGTGCCGCACGCGCGCCCGGACATGGCGGAGCGCGGTCGGCGGGCGCAGATGTTCGTGCGCCGTGGCGAACGCCTTTGCGCGGACGACTTCGCGCACGAGCAGAGCATGGTGTTCGCGCTGCCCGAGGGGCTGGTCGCGATCAGCAGCTGTACGCACGGCGGCGTCGATGCGCTCCTCGAAGAGGCGTCGCTGGCGTTCCCCAGTCGCCCTGTGCGCGCGCTGGTCGGCGGACTGCACCTGTTTCGAACACCGCCGGACGAGGTGCACGCGCTGGCGGAGCGGCTTGCCGGCATGGACGGGCTCGAGTTGTACGTCGGGCACTGTACCGGCGAGGCGGCGCAGGCGTTGCTCGCGGAACGGATGCCGGGACGCGTTCACCGGCTGTGTTCGGGGACGGCATTTGAAATTGGCGGAGAAGGGCGGTGCGCGGGGACATGAATCGGAATCCGGACTGCGAGGTCGTGCAGGACCTGATCGCAGTGTGCGCCTCCGGCAAGGCGAGCCGTGCGTCGGTGCGGCTGGTGGCGGAACACGTGCGGGCATGTCCCGACTGTCGGCGGCGCTACGAGGCAGCGCTGCACGGCCTGCCCTCCTGGAAGCGTGCCCGCCTGCGCGCGGAGACCGGACCGCGCGATCCCTCGCGGCGCTACATGCGCTGGAGCATCCTTGCGCTGGGCGCGCTGTCGTCGCTGCTGTGCATGGTCGTGAACTATGCCGTCGACCTGCGGTTGAGCTGGTCGTGGATCGTGTTCGGCGCGATGCTGAGCAGCATCCTGCCCGTGCTGGTCTATACGCAGGCGTACACGAACCGCTTCATCAAGGCGCTGGGCTGCTTCAGCGTGCTGGCGGTGTTCCAGCTCGGCGTCATACAGGCGGTGTTGCTCGACATGGGTCAGCCGGACGTGTGGCTCTGGCGGGTGGCAGTGCCGGTCGCGGCGGTGTGGCTGGCGGTGGTGTGGATGGGCATCGTGACGGCGAAGTTGCGCCGCCTGAACGGCTTCTTCTGCATTGCCATCATCCTCTTCCTCTGCCTGCCTGGAGATGTGGCGACCGGCGCCATTGCCGCGGCGTATACGGGTGGAACGTTGGCGATTCGCTGGTTCAACGCTGTCTGCTACGTCGTCGCGGCAATCGCGGCGCTGGTCATGGGGGTGTTGTTTGAAATGCGCTCCGGGAGGCCGCAATGACGGCGTGCGCGGGCAACCGCTTTCCATTCTTTCGCGCCATCGAAGGCTGGCAGGCGCTGGTCGTGGGCGGCGGCGGCGTGGCGCTGCGCAAGGCGCGGGTGCTGGTGCAGTTCGGCGCGCGCGTGCGCGCGGTGGCGCTGGAGTATGCGCCCGGGTTTTCCGAGCTGGCGGTCGAGCGCGCGGTGCGCGCGTTCTGCCCGTCGGACTTAAATGGCGCGCGCATCTGCATCGCCGCCACGGACGACCGCGCCGTCAATGCGCGCATCGCCCAACTGTGCCGCGCGCGGGGGATTGAGGTCAACGTCGCCGACGACGCCGCGCTGAGCACGTTCTGCTTTCCGGCGCTCCTGTGCCGCGGGGCGCTGACGGCGGCGGTTTCCACGTCGGGCGCGAGCCCGCTGGCGGCGCGCTGGGCGCGCGACCGCATCGCCGAGGCGCTGCCGGACGACTTCGGCGAGGTGCTGGCGCGAATGGAAGCGGCGCGGCGCATCGCCATGCGGGCACTGCCCGACGCCGGGAAACGCGCCCGGGCGCTGCGCGCGGTCTTCGCCCGCTGCCTAGAGGGGCGCCCGCTTCCCGCGGACGGCGAGCTCGAGGACATGATCCGCACGTTTTCCTGCACAGATTTGGATTGACAAACCGTGGGGAATGTGTTAATCTTTGATTGTTCGAACGACGCAGATGAGAGGAAGGTTTGTCATGAGAGTTGCGATCGGAAACGATCATACCGCCGTCACCATGAAGTCGCACATTGCCGAGTACCTGCGCATGCAGGGACACGAGGTGGTGGATTTCGGCACGGATTCCACGCAGAGCACCGACTATCCGATCTATGCCGAAAAGGTCGCGCGCGCCGTCGTCTCGGGCGACTGCAAACGCGGGATCGTCATCTGCGGAACGGGTATCGGCATTTCCATCGCGGCGAACAAGATTCGCGGCGTCCGCTGTGCGCTGTGTTCCGAGCCGTACAGCGCAAAGCTCACGCGCCAGCACAACGACGCCAACCTTCTGGCGTTTGGCGCGCGCACGGTCGGTCCTGCGATCGCCGAAGCCATGGTCGACGTCTTTTTGACGACGCCGTTTGACGGGGGCCGCCATCAGCGCCGCATCGACATGATCTCTCAGCTCGAGGAAAAACAGACGATTCAGTGAGGTGCATTTCCATGAAGAAGGCAATGATTGGCTACCAGCTCTATTCTGCGCGCGAGGAGTGCAGCAAGGACCTGATGGGCGTGCTCAAGCAGCTGAAGGCGTTGGGCTACGACGGCGTTGAGTTCGCGGGCTTCTACGGTCACACCGCGGAGGAGATTCGCGGCATGCTCGACGAGGCGGGGCTGGTCGCGTTCTCGGACCACGTGCCCTACGCGGTCATCGAGCAGGACATGTTCGCCGTGATCTCCGATCACCTGAAGATCGGCTGCAAGTACATCGCCGTGCCGTTCCTCGACGAGGCGCATCGCCCCGGTCAGCCGGGCTTCGCCGACGTCATTCGCACGATCGCCAAGTTCGGCGCGCTGTGCAAGGCGGCGGGCATTCAGTTGCTGTACCATAACCACGACTTTGAATTCGAGAAGATCTCCGGCATGTATGCGCTGGACTTCCTCTACGCGGCGGTCGATCCCGAGCTGCTGCAGTCCGAGATCGACACCTGCTGGGTCAACTACTCCGGTGAGAACCCGGCGGACTACGTGCGCAAGTACACGGGCCGCGCGCCGATCGTCCACCTGAAGGACTTCGTCGGCAGCCGCGGCGGCGCTCAGCCCTATGCGCTGATCAACGCCGACGGCACGGATGACGGCAAGAACTCCGATGCGGCGACGTTTGAGTTCCGCCCGGTCGGCTACGGCTGTCAGGACGTGAAGGCGATTGTCGAGGCGGGTCTGGACGCGGGCGCGTTCTGCTTCATCGTCGAGCAGGACCAGTGGTACGACCGCACGCCGCTCGAGGCCGCCGAGATGAGTATCGGCACGCTGAAGAAGATCGGCATGTGATCTGCCCACAGCGCGGCGGGCACAACGCAGGGCCCTTTCCCGAACGAATCGGGAAGGGGCCCTGTTTTGTCTGTCAAAAATCGTCCCGCACCGCCGGGCTGAGGGAAGCGCGCGAAGGCTTGGCGCTCCTGCGCGCTCGAATGGAGGTTTTACCGGCATGCGCGCGCCAGTGCTCTGCAGTCCGGCTGCGCGCTCGATCGCCGCGGATCAGGCGTTTTCCAGGCGCTGCAGGACGTCCGAAAACGGCAATCCCTCGCGCAGCGCGATCGCCGCGACGTCGTCGTACTCGGGCTTGACGCGTTGCACGCCGTAGCCCTCGGAGACCTTGTAGCGCACGTCTCCAAACGCCGTGGCGCGCACCTCGACGCGGCGGTCGAGTGCGTAGCGCGCCATGTCCTGCCGGCGAACGCCGAGCGTGGTCGTGTGGTGCAGCATCTCTGCCGCCAGCGCGTCGGCGCGGTCGGGCGTGCAGATGCAGCAAAGCATCATGCCGGGACGGTTCTTTTTCATCTGGATGGACTGAACGAAGGCGTCGCGCGCGCCGGCTTCAAACAGCCGGTCGAGCGCAAAGCCGACCGCCTCGCCCGTCATGTCGTCGAGGTTGCACTCGAGCCGCACGATGGCGTCGTTGGGCGCGCTGTGCGCGGATTCGCCGAGCATGGCGCGCAGGCAGTTCGCGGCGGGAAAGTCCTTCGTGCCCATGCCGCAGCCGATGGCGCGCACGGTCATCGGCGGCGTCGCGCCGTATTCGGTGGCGAAGTGGGTCAGCAGCGCCGCGCCGGTGGGCGTGCACATCTCGCCCGCGAGGTCGCCGGCATAGATCGGCGCGCCGTCGAGCAACAGCGCCGTGGCGGGCGCGGGCACCGGCAGGATGCCGTGCGCGCAGCGCACCTGCCCATAGCCCACGCGGATCGGCGAGACGACGACGCGCGACGGCGCGAGCTCGTGCATCAGCATGCAGACGCCCACCACGTCGGCGACGGCGTCCAGTGTGCCCACTTCGTGGAAGTGAATCTGCTCCAGCGTCGTGCCGTGCACGTGCGCCTCGGCGGCGGCGATGCGCGCGTAGACCTGTTTGGCGTTCTGCCGCACCGCTTCGGGCAGCGGCAGTGACTCGATTTGCGCGCGTACATGCGCCAGATCGGCGTGTGCATGGCTATGCGCAGGGGAATGATCGTGCTCGTGAGGATGATGGTGGTCATGAGGATGATCGTAGAGCGGGATGTCCTCAGCGGGTCGTTCCTCTTCGCCATGGATTTCGACGGCAATGTGCGTGCCGTGAAGGCCGCAGCGCACGGCGTCCTCGCGGCGCACCCGCACGCCAGGCAGGCCGAGCGCGTTGAGGCGGGCGAGGAAGTCGTCGGGCGCGGGGTGGAGTTCGAGCAGCGCCGCCATCAGCATGTCGCCGGCGGCGCCCATGTTGCATTCGAGATAGAGCGTCTTCATTCGTGCGCGGTCCTCCTCGGGAAGCCGGCGCGCTGCAGCGCGATCACGACCGGCGGGATGATGGCGATGTGAAAGGCGATGCCCCAGACGGCGTTGAGAAACGCGCCGGCGAGGAACATCTGGAAGGTAAAAGGCGTGCCGCCCAATCCATAGAGCACGACCGACGCCGCGCCCCAGACGAGACGTCCGGCGAGCATCGCGCCGATGAGCGCCACATAGGTAAACGCTGGGCGCTTGGGCAGGGCGCGGCGCAGCAGCGCGGTGACGATGCCATAGGCGGCGAGCTCGAACGACATCGCCAGCGCTGTCGGATAGAGCGCAGGCATGCCGCTCGTGGCGGAGCGCAGCAGCGGCGCGATGAACCCCACCAACCCCGCCCAAGGCAGGTCGCAGAGGAAACCGCAGAGGAAGATGGGAATGTGCATCGGCGAGATCGCCTGCGCGATGGCGGGATTGAGCAGCGCCAAAAAGGGCATCAGCCAGCTCAGGGCGAGCATCATCGCCGCGAGAATCATGTTTTGGAGGCGTCGGTTCATGTCAATCTCCTTTCGTCGCCGCACCAAAAAGGCGTCCATCGCCCCTTCGCGGGGAAATGAACGCCTTCGTGGCATTCGCGTCCAGTGGATTGCGGACAGGGCAGCTTCAGCCGCCGGAACCGGCTTCAGCCGGCGATTGTTTTCGTGATTATTTCCATTATAGCGGATGCGGGACGCCTTGTCAACAGTCAAAGCGCGTGGGAGGAGAGGGTGCTGTATCCATTTTCCCGTGCCTTCTCGTGACTCAGAAGCAGATCTCCGGCGTAGCGCTTCGCATAGCGCATGACCTGCGCCAGTCTGTGCGCGGAGAACTCTGCCGTGGTGGGTGGTTTGGCGGCACTTCTATCTTACTGCTTTTGTGTTTTCTCTTCTATCCTCGTTATCCCATATCAATTGTAATGCGACACAATCGGTTTTCAAAACTTTACATTGCGTGCCGCGTTGGGGGACGCTGGGGAAACGGGCGGATTTGCGCGGTGTTTTCTGCGGAAATCGCGCCTGTGTGCGTCATTTCCGGCAATCGCTCTAGCAGAATTTACAGTTTGACGGTACAATAAAATCACATTGCGCGGCGTCGGCTCGCGCGCGGGGAGGAAAGTACATGAGCAGGATCAAGGAGCTGTTCGGGTCGATGGTGTTCAACGACTCGGTGATGAAGGATCGCTTGCCGCACGACGACTACAAGGCGCTCAGGCGCGCGATCCAGAGCGGCTGCGAGCTCGATCGCGATGTGGCGGACGTCGTCGCCAACGCCATGAAGGACTGGGCAATCGAGAAGGGCGCGACGCACTTCACGCACTGGTTCCAGCCGATGACGGGCTTTACCGCTGAAAAACACGAGGCGTTCATCACGCCCGTCAGCGACAGCGAGGTCATCATGGAGTTCTCGGGCAAGGAGCTCATCAAGGGCGAGTCGGACGCCTCGTCGTTCCCGTCGGGCGGCCTGCGCGCGACGTTTGAGGCGCGCGGCTACACGGCTTGGGATCCGACGTCGTATGCGTTTATCAAGGACCGCACGCTGTGCATCCCCACGGCGTACTGTTCCTTTAACGGCGAGGTGCTGGACAAGAAGACGCCGCTGCTGCGCTCCATGGAGGCGATCAACCGTCAGGCGCTGCGCATCCTCAAGCTGTTTGGCGAGACCGGCGTCAAGCGCGTGATTCCCACCGCGGGCCCGGAGCAGGAGTATTTCCTGATCGATCAGGCGCTCGCGGCGCGCCGCCCGGACCTGCGCTATACCGGCAGGACGCTGTTGGGGGCGCGCCCGCCGAAGGGGCAGGAGCTCGACGACCAGTACTACGGCGCGCTCAAGACCCGCGTTTCGGACTTCATGCGCGATTTGGACGATGAGCTGTGGAAGCTGGGCGTGTTCGCGCGCACCGAGCACAACGAGGTCGCGCCCGGACAGCACGAGCTGGCGCCGGTGTATACCAACGTCAACGTCGCCTCCGATCAGAATCAGATCACCATGGAACTGATGCAGAAGGTCGCGCGGCGGCATGGTCTGACGTGCCTGCTGCACGAAAAGCCGTTCGCCGGCGTCAACGGCAGCGGCAAGCACAACAACTGGTCGCTGGCGACCGATACCGGAGAAAACCTGCTCAATCCCGGTCCCGACCCGGCGCGCAACGTGCGTTTTCTGCTGTTCCTCGCGGCGATGATCCGCGCCGTGGACGACCATCAGGACCTGCTGCGCGCGTCCGTCGCTTCGGCGGGCAACGACCACCGTCTGGGCGGGAACGAGGCGCCGCCGGCGATCGTGTCGATGTTCGTCGGCGACGACGTCGAGCGCATACTCGACGCCATCGTCAACAAGGCGGACTTCAGCCCCGACGGCGGCGACTACATGGACGTCGGCATCAGCGCGATTCCCAAGTTCCGCCGCGATACCACCGACCGCAACCGCACGTCGCCGTTCGCGTTCACCGGCAACAAGTTCGAGTTTCGCATGCCCGGATCGTCGTTCTCGATTGCCGAGCCGAACATCGTGCTCAACACCATCGTCGCCGATGCGCTCGCCGACTTTGCCGACGAGCTCGAGCGCGCGGACAGCTTTGACTATGCCGTGATGCACCTGATTCGCAGGACCATCCGCGAGCACCGCCGCATCGTGTTCAATGGCAACAACTATACCGACGAGTGGGTCGAAGAGGCGCGCCGCCGCGGGCTGCTGAACCTGAACAACGCCGTCGATGCGCTGTCGCACCTTGCGGACGCGCAGAATGAGGCGCTGTTTGCCCGCCACGGCATCTATACCGGCGCGGAACTGCATTCGCGTCAGGAGATCATGCTTGAGGAATACGGCAAGGAGGTGCGCATCGAGGCGCTGACGATGCTCGACATGGTGCGCCGCGGCATCCTGCCGGCGCTGGCAGGCGGCACGCGCAAGCTCGCCGAGGGTGTGACGCTCAAGCGCGGGCTGGGAATGGCGGACGGATACGAATCGCGCACGCTGGAGCGCCTTTCGTCGCTGATGACGCAGATCGCCGACGCCGCCGAGGCGCTCGACTGCGCCATTGCCCGCATGCCCGCCGAGACGCACCTGCGCCGCGCGGCGTACTGCCGCGACGTGGTGCTCGAGCGGATGCGTGCGCTGCGCGCGCCGGTGGACGAGGCGGAGCTGCTCGCGGACGCGCGGACCTGGCCGTTCACGACCTATGCCGAGATACTGTTCAGCGTCCAGTGACGTGCCGGCAGGAAGAGGAGAAGAAAGATGATTACGACGATCTCGCTCAATCCCAGCATCGACCGCACCGTCGAGGTGGAGCGGTTTGTGCAGGGCGGACTCAACCGCGTCGTCGACGCCCACAGCGTCGCTGCGGGCAAGGGCATCAACGTTGCGCTCGCCGCTTCGGCGCTGGGCGTGGACGCGGAGTGCATTGGCTTTATGTATCGTGAGGGTGCACGGCTGTTTGAAAAGCGCCTCATGCTCAACGCTACGGCGTACAATTTCGTCTGGTGTGAGGGCAGCGTGCGCACGAACATCAAGGTACGCGACCGCGAAAGGGGCGAGATCACCGAGATCAACGAGCCCGGCGCGCGGGTCGGCGAGGCGGATCTCGACAAGATGACCGAGCTGGTGGCGCTGCACGCGGAGAACACGGACTGCCTCGTGCTGTCCGGCTCGATGCCGCCGGGCTGCCCGAAGGACTATTACCGCACGCTGCTGCGCACCGTCGATGGTCTGGGCTGCCGCTGCATCCTCGACGCCGATGGCGAGCGCCTGGCGTTGGGGCTGGAGGCGCATCCCTACCTCATCAAGCCCAACCGCTTCGAACTGGAGACGATGCTCGGACGCGAGTTGCGCTCGCTCGCCGACATCCGCGACGCCGCGCGCACCTGCATCGACCGCGGCGCGTCGGTCGTGGCGGTGTCGCTGGGCGCGGACGGCGCGATGATCGTCGACGGCGACGAGGCGCTTTACGCCCCGCGCATGGCGGTCGACGTCAAGTCCACCGTTGGTGCGGGCGACACGATGGTCGCGGGCTTCGCCTGCGGCATCATCGGCGACAGCACGCTCGAGGAGATGCTGCGCATGGGCGTGGCGGCGGCGACGGCGCGCTGCGCCACCGACGTTTCCCGCGTCGTCGACCGCGCGCTGTACAGCGATCTGCTGGGCAGGGTCGCCATCGAGCGGATCTGAGCGCCGTGGACCCTTTGGCGCCCGCGCATCTTGCATCGCAGCGGTTGAAAAATTCCGCTGTGCCGCGCATACGCTTGTGTAAGGGCGGACGCCGCCCGGGATCGCGAGCGGGAGGGAGAGATATGCGGCAGGATGCGGGAACCATGGGATGCCTGTTGATCGGGAAGTCGGAGCGGCTGGACGCGCTGCGCCGCCGCGTGGAGGCGCGCGGCATGGTTGCGGCGTCGGTCGCGCCGCAACCGAGCTTGCTGGAGGCGGCGCAGGCGGAGCTGTACGCCGTGCGCACGCCGCGCGGCGCGTGCGTCGCCGCGGAAGGAGAATGGTGGTCGGCGGCACTGGCGCTGGCAGAACAGCTGAGCGTCGAGCGCGTGGCGCTGATCGCGCCCACGGACGGCGCTGCGGACGGCGTGCCGGACGCGCTGTCGCGCGCCAACGCGCGCCTGAAGGACTATGCCCGCCGCAACCTGTTCTTTTGCGTGTCGGCGGTGCTGGCGCTGGAGGCGCAGGCCGACGAGCGTTCCGCGCGCCGGGTCGACCGCATGCTGCACCGGCTGTGCAACGCGCGCGTCTGCCGCGCTTCGCTTGTGGACGCAAGATGGCTAAATTGTAAACAATCGCCGCTGGACGCTGCCGCGCGCTTTCTGGCGGACGGAACGCCGCCGTTTGCGCTTGCGAAATCGCCGGAAAAGTGTATAATAGAGGCATGATTCATTCCGAGCTGGAGGAAGTTAAGATGAGACGTACAATGACGAAGCTGCTGGCGCTCGCGCTGGCATTGGCACTGACGCTGGCGCTTTCGGGCTGCAATCTGGTCGACGTCGATCAGGTCGAACTGGCTGCGCAGGAGCGCGAACAGGTCGCTGAAACGCTGAGCACCGTTGTGGCGGAATACGACGGCGGCACGGTGACGGCGCTCGACGTCATGCCCGATTTCTACAACAGCTATACCTACATGTCGCAGATCTACGCCTCGATGGGCGTCGAGCTCGACGACGCCACGGCGAATTCCATCCTCGAGGACGCCGTTGCGGCGGTGCTTCAGGATCGTGCCATCGCCAAGGAATTTGAAGCGCGCGGGCTGACGCTGGACAAGACCGAGGAGGAGATCCGCGCCGAGGCGGACGAGGCCTATCAGACGAACCTCGACTACGCGCTGGACTATGCCGCCGGCGACAGCGAGGAGGCGCGCGCCGCGAACGCCGAGCTGATCCTGTTCACGCAGGGCTATACGCCGGAATACATGTATGAGATGTTCGCCAGCGGCTATCGCGCGGAAGTGCTGGAAGCCGACGTCGAGGCGGAGATCGCCGAGGTCTCCGACGAGGAGCTGCAGGCGGCGTATGACGAGAAGGCCGCCGCCGACGAGGAGACGTATTCCGAGACGCCGACGCAGTTCGAGACCGACGCCATGAACGGCGAGACCATCTGCTGGCGCCCCGAGGGATACCGCGCGGTCAAGCACGTGCTGATCGTTCCTGAGGACGACGTGCTGCAGGCGGTGACCGACGCTCGCGAGGCGCTCGATGCGGCGCAGGACGAGCTCGCGGATCTCGAGGAAGAGCTGGCGTCGGCGACGGACGACGATGCCGAGGCGGGCGAAGAGGCGCGCAGCGAAGCGGAGATTCAGGCAGACATCGACGCCAAGCGCGCTGAGCTCGAGCCGCTCGAGCAGGCGGTGACGGATGCCGAGGCGGCGTGCCTTGCGTCCGTAGCCGACCGCACCGATGCGGTTTACGAGAAGCTGGCGGCGGGCGAGGACTTTGACGCCGTCATGGCGGAGTACGGCGAGGATCCCGGCATGCAG
>CALVPU010000075.1 GCA_944353735.1 uncultured Eubacteriales bacterium
TGCAGTCTCGGATTGCCTGCGCGTGCGCCGTCAACCCGTCGCCGGCCAACATCCCCCCCCGGTCGGCGGGCAGCCGCGCCAGCAGTTCGCCCAGCGGCACGGCGTCGTCCGGTGCGACGCGGCGCGGCATGCCCTCGGACGCATCGAACAGGGCGCAATAGACTTGTCCGCGGCGCGCGTCGAGAATCGGACAGACCAGCCCGCCGAACCCGTAAAAGTTCATCGCCAGCGCCTCCAGCGCGTGGACCGCCGCGCAGGGTTTGCCCGCCGCGTGCGCCAATCCCTTCGCCGTGCAGATGCCGATGCGCACGCCGGTAAACGATCCCGGTCCGGCAACCGCGGCGAAGGCGTCGATGTCGGCGCAGGTCAGACCGGACGCGCGCAGCGCCTCGTCCACGGCGGGCATCAGCGCCTCGGAGTGGGTCAGGCCGTGATTGAGCGCGATGGAATGGACGATGCAGTCATCCGCCATCACCGCGCAGCTCGCCACCGGCCCGGACGAATCAATGCCGAGAATGTTCACGCCTCCCGCCTCCATTCCGCCAGCGCCCGGGCATCAAAGCCCGCCACGGCGCGGTTTTCCAGTTCGATCACGCGCTCGTCGTCGCTCTCGCCGCGCGCGATGCGCAGCCGAATCGCGCGCTCCGGCGACAGGTCCGCCATCTGCGGCCACTCGACGACCGCGATGCCGTCGCCGCCGACGAATTCGTCCAGCCCGGCGGCGTAGAACTCATCCGGGTCCGCCAGCCTGTACAGGTCAAAGTGATACAGCTTCTTTTTGCCCTCGTAGGGGATCAGCAGCGTAAACGTCGGGCTGGGCATCGCGCCCGCGATGCCCAGCGCCCGCGCCACGCCGCGCGCCACGACCGACTTGCCCGCGCCGAGATCGCCCTCGAGCAGCAGCGCGTCGCCGGCGTCGAGCATCTCCGCCAGCGCCGCGGCAAATCGCATCGTGTCCGCCTCGGAGCGCGTCCGATACGTCATCTGTCCGCTCCCATCTCAGCGGATGCAGGCCACGCCCTCGGGGCGGATAGCCAGCACCGTCGTCGCACGCTCGCCGAACACGGCGTTCATGCGCGCCTTGTACTCGTCCAGCAGGTCAAACGGCACAAACGCCAGGATCGTGCCGGCAAATCCGCCGCCGTGGATGCGCCACGCGCCGCGGCCCTCGAGCATGCGGCGGCTCAACTCCAGCGCCAGCGGCATCTCCTGATTCGTGCCGGAGGCGACATAGAGGTTTTGCAGCAGCATCCAGCTGCTGCGGCCGGAATCGACGACCGCGCGGAAGAACGCCGGCAGGTCGTCGCGGCGAATGGCGTCGACCGCGTCGGTCACGCGCTCGGTCTCGTCCACGAAGTGGAAGGCGCGCAGTATGGCGCGGTCGCTGACGCGGTTCTTGAGCGACGGCACGGCGTCCATCAGCTGGCGGGCGCTGACCTGCGCCAACACGTCGACGCCCATCGCCTGTGCGACGGACTTCATCTCCGCCGGGATGGCGGCGTATTCCGACGTGAGGTTGCCGTGCTCGCCGCCGGCGGACACCACGCACACCGCATAGCCCTTGGCGCCAAAGTCATACGACAGCGCTTCGACCACCGGCGCGTCGGGACCGAAGTCGATTGTCACCAGCCCGCCGACCGCGCTCGCCGACTGGTCGAGCAGGCCGCTGGGCTTGCCGAAATAGACGTTCTCGGCGTACTGCGAGATGACGGCGTTGCGCTTGGGATCAATCGTCCAGCCGTTGTACAGCGCGTCGAACGACGCCACCAGCATGACCTCCAGCGCCGCCGACGACGACAGCCCGCTGCCCTTGAACACCGTGCTGGTAACCGACGCATCGAAGCCGCCGATGCGGTAGCCCAGCTCCTTGAGCCGCGCCGCCACGCCGCGGATGAGCGCAAACGTTGTCTCCTTTTCGTCCTCGTGCACGGCGAGGTCGGCAAGGTCGACGACGAAGGGCTTCTCGTAGCCCTCGGAATACATCTTCACGATCGAATCGTTCCTCGGCGCGAGCGCCGCGACGGTGTCGAGATCGACCGACGCCGCCAGCACGCGACCGCGGTTGTGGTCGGTATGGTTGCCGACGACCTCGGTGCGCCCGGGCGCGGAGACAAAAAGCTCCGGCTCGCGGTCAAACTGCGCGCGAAACGCGCCGGCAAGGCGCTCGTAGCGCGCCGTGGGGTCCTGACCGGCATACAGCGCGCGCATCCGCCCGGCGTTGCGGCGCATGATTTCTCTGACATCCATTTTACAAACAACCTCCCGCTCTGTCAATCTGCAAGGGATTCCGTACGGCATCATTGTACTCCATTCCCGGCGGATACGCAAGCAAAAAAACGCGAACATTGGCAAAAACCGATTGACACGGCGCGCGTTTTGCCGGATAATAGAGCCATGAATCCAACCGCGAGAGGAGTTCTCATCCATGCAAAACGCAACGCAAGCCATACTGCATCTGGTCGATTTCGCCGTCGCCAAGGGGCTGGTCGAGCCGATCGACCGCGCCTACGCGCTCAACCGCCTGCTGGAAATCATGCAGATGGACGCGCCGGAAGCGGGCGTGTCCGCGCCCGCCGGCATCCCGGAGACCGCGACCGCCGACCTCGAGGTCCTGTGCGACGACGCCTGCGCGCGCGGCGTAATCGCCGACAGCGCCGAGCGCCGCGACCTCTTCTGCGCCAGGCTGATGGGCGCGCTGACGCCCTCGCCGGCGGAGGTCCGCGCACGCTTCTTCCGCCTGTACCGCGAGCAGGGACCCGCCGCCGCCACCGAAGACTTCTACCAGCTCTGCCGCGCCGCCGACTACATCCCCGTCGACCCCATCGCCAAAAACGCGCGCTTTTTCGAGGACACGCCATGCGGACGCCTGGAGATCACGATCAACCTCTCCAAGCCGGAAAAGGACCCGCGCGACATCGCCGCGCAGCGCGCCGCCAAGCAGACCGGCTATCCCAAGTGCATGCTCTGTCCGGAGAATCCCGGCTACGCCGGACGCATCGGCTTTCCCGCGCGCCAGAATCACCGCATCATCCCGCTGACGCTGGGCGGCAAGCCGTGGTACCTGCAGTATTCGCCGTACCTGTACTACAACGAGCACTGCATCGTGCTCAACGCCGAGCACGTGCCGATGCGCATCAGCCGCGACACGTTCGTGCGCCTGTGCGACTTCGTCGACCAGTTCCCGCACTACATGCTCGGCTCGAACGCCGACCTGCCGATCGTCGGCGGCTCCATCCTCTCCCACGACCACTTTCAGGGCGGCAACTACCGCTTCCCGATGGACGCCGCCGCCGCGCGCATTCCCCTGATCTCGCCCAACCCCGCCGTGTCGGCGCACGTCGCCGACTGGCCGATGACCTGCATCGTGCTCGAGAGCGCCGACCGCGGTGCGCTGATCGACCTGAGCGACCGCGTGCTGACCGCGTGGCGCGGCTACTCGGACCCGTCGTGCGGCATCCTCGCCGAGACCGACGCGCCGCACAACACGATCACGCCCATCCTGCGCCGCGAGAACGGGCAATACCGCATGCAGCTCGTGCTGCGCAACAACCGCACCAGCGCCGAGCATCCGCTGGGCATCTTCCACCCGCACGCCGACCTGCACCACATCAAGAAGGAGAACATCGGCCTGATCGAGGTCATGGGCCTGTTCATCCTGCCGGGCAGGCTGCTGACCGAACTGAAGGCGCTGGAGGCGTATCTGACCGGCGAGACGCCGCTGGAAGAACAGCCCGCGGCGGACAGCCCGCTGTACAAGCACTATGGCTGGGTGCGCGAGATCGCCGCCCAGACTGGCACGAACCTCTCCGCCGGCGCCGCCAGCGCCGCCATCCGGCATGCGCTGGGCGTCAAGTGCGCCCGCGTGCTCGCCGACGCCGGCGTCTACAAGCAGACGCCCGAGGGCGAGGCGGGATTGATGCGCTTCCTCGAATCTGCCGGCTTTGCCCGTTCGAGATAAGCGTCCTTCCCGATGCGCCGCGCAGCTGCCCGCATCCCGCGGCGGACGGGCGCCTGCACGTAGCGCAGGAACATCATGCGGCGCTATGCCCGTGTCCCGCGGCGGACGGATGCGTCATCCTTGCCCCGGCAGTTTCCTCTGCCGGGGCGCATTTTTGTCCCCGCGGAAACGTCTGTGCCGAAACGAGCGCCCCGGATGCCGCCACGACAGAACGTCCGCGCCCCGCGGCTCCGCAGCGCGCGGCTGAGGAGAAAATCGTCCCCTGCCCCGGCGGTTTCCCCTTGCAAGGCACACCTCCGTATTCGCGCCTTCTCGCCCGCCGCGGATATTCCATGCCACCGCGCCGCACGCCGCGATAAGCGCGCGCACCTGCCGTCCACGCGCGGCGTTCCCAATCGGACATGCTGTTCCCGCCACCCATCGCGGCGTTTTTCGCGGCAAAGGACGCCGCATGCGCGCAAAAACGCCCGCTCCCCTGCAGTGGGAAGCGGGCTGTGCGTCGGATGGGAGATCAGGCCTTGCCGTCGCAGCCAAGCACGTCGACCAGCTTGTGCGCGACCATGTTCTTGATGGCCACGCGCGCGGGCTTAAGGTACTGGCGCGGATCGAAGTGATCCGGATGCTCCGCGAAGTACTGGCGGATGCAGGCGGTCATGGCAAGGCGCAGGTCGGAGTCGATGTTGATCTTGCAGACCGCGCCGCGGGCAGCCTGACGCAGCTGCTCCTCGGGGATGCCGACGGCGTCGGGCATCTTGCCGCCGTTCTCGTTGATGATCTTCACGAACTCCTGCGGCACGGAGGAAGAGCCGTGCAGCACGATCGGGAAGCCGGGCAGGCGCTTGGCGACCTCGTCGAGAATGTCGAAGCGCAGCGGCGGGGGAACGAGGATGCCGTCGGCATTGCGGGTGCACTGCGCGGCGGTGAACTTGTACGCGCCATGGCTGGTGCCAATGGCGATCGCCAGCGAGTCGACGCCCGTGCGGGAAACGAACTCCTCGACCTCTTCGGGACGGGTATAGGAGGAATCCTCGGCGGAGACGTTGACCTCGTCCTCGACGCCCGCGAGCGTGCCCAGCTCGCCCTCGACGACGACGCCGTGATCGTGCGCATACTCGACGACCTGCTTCGTCAGCGCGATGTTGTCCTCGAAGGACTTGGAGGAGCCGTCGATCATGACGGAGGTGAAACCGCCGTCGATGCAGCTCTTGCACAGCTCAAACGTGTCGCCGTGGTCGAGGTGCACGCAGATCGGCAGGTCAAAGCCGGCGGTCTGTTCGGCGTCCGCGATGGCGGCTTCGATCAGCTTCATCAGGTAGACATGCTTGGCGTAGGCGCGAGCGCCCTTGGAAACCTGGAGGATCAGCGGAGCGCGCTTTTCGATCGCCGCTTCGGTGATGCCCTGGATGATCTCCATGTTGTTGACGTTGAAGGCGCCGATGGCGTAGCCGCCATTGTAGGCCTTCTTAAACATCTCGGTAGAAGTAACGAGAGCCATGGGTATCCACTCCTTTTCCATGTGGTTGTCTTCATTATATCAGTATAGCCCGTCAAAATCAAGCGATGCGCTGGCGCAAACCCCGACATTTAACCGAAATTTGTGCTGGGAGGATGTGCTTTTCTTAATTTGACGCCCGCCGCTGTTTGGCGTATACTATTAAATGGTGTGATAGGCGCATCGACATGGCAGGAGGTGAGGCGCATGACGCGCATCGGCATCCGCTCGGACCTGGAGTTCGTCCCCGAGGCGGCGCGCATCGGCTGCGACTATCTGGAGCTGCCGCTGGCGCGCATCGCCGCGCTGCCGGACAGCCAGTTCGCCGAGCTGGCGGAGTATCTGCGCGCGCTGGGGCTGCGCGCGGAGGTCATGCACGACATGCTGCCCGAGTCCGTGCGCGTGACCGGTCCCGACGTGCAGGCGCGCCTCCAGCACGCCTATCTGGACCGCGCCTTCGCGCGCGCCCGGGCGCTGGGCGCAGAGGTCGTCGCCTTCGACGCGGCGCGCTCCCGGCGCGTGCCGGCGGGGTTCGACTTTCCGCTGGCGCGGCGTCAGGCGGGCAACTTCCTGCGCATCGCGCAGGGCCACGCGGCGGTGGCGGGACTGCGTCTGGCGATTGAAAACCTGCGCGCCGCCGAGTGCAACCTGATCAACACCGTCGCAGAGGCGGCGATGATGGCGGCGCTGCTGCAGCTGGACAACGTCGGCGTGCTGGCGGACACGGTGCAGATGGCGTTCGCCGCCGAGGGCGTCGACGCGGTGGAGCGCTGCTGCGGCGCGCTGCTGCACGTGCACGCCGGCTGCGCGCTGACGCGCCGGCTGCCGAGCGATGGCGACGGCGAGGAC
>CALVPU010000076.1 GCA_944353735.1 uncultured Eubacteriales bacterium
AACCCCAAGCTGATGAACTGCGCCGCCGCGCCGAAGATCATCAGCTTGGGGTTCGTCAGAAGCGGCGTAAAGTCGATCATCGCGCCGATGCCGATGAACAGCAAGAGCGGAAACAGTTCGTTGTCGATGCCGGCGGAAAACAGCGCGTCGAGGAAGCCGACCTCGGTGACGCCGTTGGTGACCTGCGTGATCGCGCCGGACAGCGGCATATTGACCAGTATCGCGCCGAAGCCCATCGGCAGCAGCAGCGAGGGCTCCATCTCCTTTTTGATCGCCAGAAAGATCATCAGTCCGCCGATGATCCACATGACGACGTTGCCGATCGTGAGCTCCTGAAAGCTCGCAACCAGAGTGGCAAGGTTCTCCAAGTCAATCCCCCCAAATCATTTTCAAAAAAGCGGGACCTCTATCACGGATTTCCGCGCTAAAAGTCTCGCTTTTTCCTACAACAGCGGGCAGAAAGCCGTATGGATGCCGAATGTCGCGGTGCAATCCGCAAGGTACTCCCTTATATCATGCTCTATTATTATACCTGTGTGCCGCGGCAGTTGTCAAGGGGATTCGACAATTTTGCCATCTCTTTGCCAGAATGCGCACCGCAGCCGCCTGCATTGCCGCGGGCCGCGCAGACAAAGAAACGCCCTGACCGCAATCAGTCAGGGCGCCAGCTTTCGGGGGCACGGCGCAGCGCCGCCGCATTCCCGAAACGCCGCTCACTCCGCTTCGTTGGTCATGTCCATGCGCAGGCGGCGGACCTCCTTGAGCTTCTCGTCCAAGCTCGTCTCCACCTCGCTGAGCAGGCGATAGGCGTCATGGTTCGCCTGCAGCCGCGTCTCGCCCGCCTTGACGCGCGCCTCATTGGTGATGCTGCGCGCCTCTTCGCGCGCCTGCCGGACAATCTCGTCCTCGCTGATCATGTGGTTGGCGCGCTCCTCGGCGTCAATGAGCTTCGCCTTCGCCTCCTCGTCGGCGTCGGCAATGATCTGCGACGCCGTGCGGCGGGCGTTTTCGAGCGTCTTGCGTGCCTTCATCTCCGCAGAAGCGACGCGGTTCGCCGCCGTGCTCTCCGATTCGGTAAGCAGGCGGTCGCGCTCGGAATACATCTTGATGCCGTACTGGATCGCATCCGGCAGGTTCTTGTCGATCTCGTCGAGGATCATCAGGCACTTGTTGCCGTCGATGACGACCTTGTTGCTCAGCGGGATCCTGCTGCCGCGCTCAATCAGCGTGCGCAGATGCTTCATCAGCTCGATGAAATAGGTGGTATCGTTGACCTCCTGTTCGCCCTGCTGATCCGCCGCGCGGGAGTCGACTTCCTCATCGGTGTAGAACTTCTCCTGATCGTGATCCATTTTAGCCCTTCCTTTCCGCTCCCGGCGCGACGCCGAATGCGCGATAGATTGTTCCAACGATCTCATCCGGCACCATCGAGGCGATCGGCGCGCCGTGGGCGGCGCAGTCGCGGACAATGGTCGATGAGATCATGCTGTATTCGGGACGGCAGGTAAGAAAGACCGTTTCTACCCCGCCAATCCTGCGATTGGCATCCGCCAGCTGTGCTTCAAAGGTGATGTCGTCCGGACCGCGCAGCCCGCGCACGATGACGTCGGCGCCCTCCCGCCGCACCAGATCGACCAGCAGTCCGCCGTCCGCGACTACGCGAACATTGGACCACGCGCCGGTGACCCGCGCGAGCATCTCCAGCCGGTCCTCGGGCGAAAAGAGGTAGCGCTTCCCCGTCTGCCCCATGACCGCGACGACGACCTCGTCAAACAGCGCCGCCGCGCGGGCGATAATGTCGACATGACCCCGTGTGGGCGGTGAAAAGCTGCCCGCATAGACCGCTTTCATGCCGGGACCTCCCTCACAAATTCGATGCTCGTCTTGCCGTAGTCGCGCACATCCAAGCGCTCAAATCCCGGCGGCAGCTTGACAACCTGTTCCCGCGCGCGCTCCAGCACCACGCGGCAGTCCTCCTCGAGCAGGCGCGCCGCCCGCAGCCGCGTCAAGGCGTCGGCATAGGCGTCCGCCATGCGGTACGGCGGATCGAGAAACACCAGATCGAACCGCTCCTCCGCCTGACCGCCCGCCAGCTGATCGATCGCCGCGCGGTAGTCCGCGCGGATGATGCGCGCCCGCTTTACAGCGTCCTCGCCGAGCACGGCGCGCGCATTGCGCTCAATCGCCTCCAGCGCTGTGCGCGTGCTGTCCACGACCACGGCGTGCGCCGCGCCGCGGCTGAGCGCCTCGAGCGCCATCGCGCCCGTGCCGCCAAACAGGTCCAGCACGCGGGCGCCGCGCACGCGTGCGCCGAGAATGTTGAACAGCGCCTCGCGAACGCGATCCGCCGTCGGTCGCGTCTCCTCCCCCGCAGGGGCGTACAGACGCCGTCCGCGGGCGTCCCCCGAAATTATGCGCATAGCACCACCCATGGGTTTTGTCGTAATTATATCATATTTTTGCAACAATTGCAAATGGTATTTTTGAAATGAAATCAAATTTCAGGCTTTTGCACCTTCGGTTGGCGCTTTTTAACGATTCGCGAGCGCGCTTTGGCGCGGCGCTTGCCCGCTGCCATCGCCTTTTCCGTCTTTTCCCAGAGCTTGGGACCGCACAGGTAACCGCCAAACTGACAGGCAGGCAGCAGGAACGGCCCGATCATCATCACCGCCACCAGCGCCGGCTGCAGCGCGGTGTAGGTGGGCACCCAATGGACGACGAACGGATAGTACGGAATCGTCGCCAGCAGCGACATCAGCCGCACGACAAACATTGCCTCGTCGCCGAGCAGATCCAGCCGCATGATGATGATGTAGGCGCAGTTGATGATGTAGCCCATCGCGGCGCCCGCCAGCAGCGCGCGCACGCCGTTTCCGACGCTCCATGCCTCGCGCGCCAGCCTGGCATCGACCTGATGAGGCTTGTCCGGCGTGTGCCCCACACGCTCGATCGACTTCGACACGCCGCACGCCTCGTGCCCCGCGCTCTGCCCCTGCCGGAACGAGATGAACCCCGCGCCCAGCAGCAGCGCGATGCCCAGCGCCATCCACAGCGCCGTTGCACCGGTCGACCACAGCATCAGTCCCACAAACACGAGCAGTACCTTGACGGTCATCATGCCCTTCCACATATCCAGAACGCTCAATTCAATCTTCCTTTCTGTATGCGATTTCCGGCAGGCGCCGGCGTCAGCAATCGCACCTGCGCACGCGGGGCAGGAAACCCAGCATGATCTCGTAGGGGATCGTCTCCGCGCGCTCGGCGAGCTCGTCGGGCGTAATCGCCTCGCCGCCCTGCGGACCCATCAGCACGACCTCGTCGTCCATCGAGACGCCGGGAACGTCCGTGACGTCCGCCATCAGCATGTCCATGCACACCCTGCCGATGACCGGCGCACGCCGCCCGCGCACGAGCACGTCGGCGCGTCCCCCAAGGATGCGCGGATAGCCGTCGCCATAGCCGATCGGCAGCGTCATCACCACCGTCTCGCGCGCGGCGCGGAACGTCCTTCCATATCCGACAGTATCTCCGGGCTGGATGGTCTCAATGCGAATGGGGCGCGCGACCAGCGTCTGCGCAAAGCGCAGCTCGCCCGCCATGGAGGGCATGCCGCTGCCATACAGCGCGATGCCCGCGCGGACCATGTCGTATTGGTAGCGCGGATCGAGCATCGCCGAGGACGCCGCCGCGTGGGCAACGGGCGCAAAGCCCGCCGCGCGCACGCGCGCGAGCATGGCGTCGAACGCCGCCGCCTGCGCCGCCGTGAATTCGGGATCGCTGTCCGCCGCGCAGAAGTGGGTGAACATGCCCTCCATCTCGACCTCCGGGCAGTCCTGCCAGCGCGCCAGCAGGCACTCCAACTCGTCAAGCGAGCGCACGCCGATGCGCGACATGCCCGTGTCCGCCTTGAGATGCGCCTTGGCGCGCACGCCCAGCCGCCGCGCCTCGTCAGCGAGCACCTCCAGCGAGGAAACGTCGTACACCGCCTGCGATACGCCGGCGCGCACCGCCTCGCGCAGCGAATGCTCGCCAGCGCCGCCGAGGACCAGCACCATGCCCTTGACGCCGGCGTCGCGCAGCGCGCGCGCTTCCTCGACGATCGCCACCGCAAATCCGTCCGCCAAGCCGCACGCCTCAAGCCGCAGCGCCAAGCGCGGCGCGCCGTGACCGTAGGCGTCCGCCTTGACCACGCACATCATCCGCACGCGCTCGGGCACCCGCGAGCGCAGCGCGCGCGCATTCGCCTCCAGATCCGCCATCGAAATCCGCAATTCTGTGGTTCGCAACGCCATCGCCTCCGCAAATTTCGGGGCGAAAACCCCTATGATAGATGATTATATCGTATTGTCGTCAAAATTGCAATATTTTTGCCCCATTTGCCGCAAAATTCACAGGAAAGAAACTCCGGCAAAAGGGTTGCCAAGCACATCGGCGGCGTGTTATACTATAGGAGATCTCAACAAACTGTTGAGCTGGAAGGCTCGAGCGCGGACGAGGCGCGCCGCGCTCGGCGAAGCAAACGATATGGATAAGGTGGTTGGAGCGAAGCAATGTCTTTTTTCGGAAACTTCATGAACAATTACTTCTACGGCAAGGCGGGCAAGGGCGATTATCGCATCTCCGACATGCCGCAGAACCGCAGGCAGCTCTTCTTCGCAGTCTGGAAGGTGCGCTGGAGCAGCCTGTTTGGCGTCAACCTGCTGTACATGGTCTTTTGGCTGCCGACGTTCCTGTGGACGGTGCTGAACATTACCGTGCTCCTGTCGGCGGACCTGGAATCGCTGGCGGACCCCAGCGGTCTGTTGATGTCCTATCTGCTGGTGCTGGCGCCGTGCATCGCCATTACGGGACCGTTCACCGCCGGCGCAACGTACGTCATGCGCAACTGGGCGCGCGACGAGCACAGCTTCGTGCTCAGCGACTTCTTTGACGCCGTGAAGGCAAACTGGAAGCAGGCGCTGCCCGTCTCCATCATCAGCGGGCTGATGCCGCTGTTGGTCTACGTCGGCTGGACGTTCTACGGTCAGCTCGCGGCAAATTCGGTGGTCTTTATCATTCCGATGTGCCTGCTGCTGCTGGTCGCAATCCTCTGGAAGCTCAGCGAGATGGTCGTGTACACGATGATGGTCACGTACGACCTCAACCTGCGCAACCTGCTGCGCAACGCGCTGCTGATGACGATGGCAAAGCTGCCGCTGGCGATCGGCATCAAGCTGCTGACTTGGGTCGTGCCGGCGCTGGTGATCGCCATCACCCTGCTTTTGCAGACCGCGAACGCCCAGCTGATTGCGCTGCTGGTCCTCTTCCTGTTGTACCTGCTCTATGTGCCTGCGCTCAATCGCCTGATCATCGCCTCCTACGCCAATGCACTGTGCGAAAAGTATCTCAACACCAAGATCGAAGGCGCGCCGACGAACATCGGCCTGCGCCCGGAGAACTGGGACGACACGGAGTACATCCCGCAGGACGATGAGGACGATGCAAGCGCCGCGGAGCGCACGGACAAAACCGGCGACGCGAAGTAAACCAACGCGCAGAAAAAATCGCTCTTGCCTTGGCAAGGGCGATTTTTTTGCGCCGGTCCATCCCGGGGATGCGCGCCGCGCACCGCGCCGGGACGTTCCGCAGCCTTTGGCGTCCGGTCAGAAGCGGGACTGCTGACCGCTCATCTGGCGCTCCTGCGCCTCGATCATCTTTTTGACCATGTTTCCGCCGATGTGGCCGGCGTCCTTGCTGGACAGGTTGCCGTTGTAGCCCTGATTGAGGGTGATGCCCAGCTCGTTCGCGACCTCGTGCTTCATGTTGTACATCGCCTGACGCGCCTCGGGAATGTTGATCTGGTTCGTCTTGTTTGCCATTTTTTTCGATCTCCTTTTTTCTGATTTTCAGACCGTCCTGGGGGAATGCTCACTGCATGGGGAATTGGCTGTGCTGGCGCCGATAGTCCTCGATCATCCTGCGGACCATCTGTCCGCCAACGCGCCCGCTCTCCGCGGAAGACAGCTTCTCGCCGCCGCTGCGCTCGATGTCGATGCCGAACTCGCGCGCCACCTCGAGCTTCATGTCCTCCAATTCGGACTTGCCCCGCTTGCGCACTGCGCTCACCTCCCGTTTCAGTCTGCACCTATTGTGCGCGCGCGCCGTCATTTTATCGCTGGAAAAACTGTACTGCCAAAATGAAGAAGGAGCGCGGCGCCGCTGCCGCGCTCCTCCCGCTGCAATCCACATTCAGTTCAGCGCGATGCCGCCCATGCGGTCGGCGAATCGCTCGCGCGCCAGCGCGATTACCTGCGCGGCGTCGGACCGCTGCGGCTCGGCAAGCAACTCGCGCGCCAGCTCGTGCGTGTCGCGGATCAGGACCGCGTCCGAGCCCATCAGGCTGACGCCCTCGGCGATCGCGCCGGACTGCCGCGTGCCGAACAGCTCGCCCGGTCCGCGCAGCTCGAGGTCCTTCTGGGCAATGCGGAAGCCGTCCGCCGTCGACGCCAGAAACCGCAGCCGATCGCTGGGTTCCGCCATCAGGAAGCACCACGACGCCTCGCTGCCGCGACCGACGCGCCCGCGCAGCTGGTGCAGCTGCGCCAGCCCAAAGCGCTCGGCGTTCTCGATCACCATGATCGTGGCGTTGGGCACGTTCACGCCCACCTCGATGACCGTGGTGGAGACGAGTACGTCCGCCTCTCCGGCGCGAAAGCGCTCCAGCACGGCATCTTTCTCGGCGGGGCGCATGCGCCCATGCACCAGCTCGACGCGCAGGTCGGGCAGGCGGTGGATGCGCAGGTCCTCATAGACTTCCTCCGCCGGGCGCGCGTCAACCGCTTCGGACTCTTCGACCAATGGACAGACGACGTACGCCTGCCGACCACGCCGCACCTCGGCGCGCAGAAATCCGTACAATCCTTCGCGCTTCGCTTCCGGCACGATGCGCGTGGCGACGGGCTTGCGTCCTGGCGGCAGCTCGTCGACGACGGAGATGTCGAGGTCGCCGTAGAGGATCAGCGCCAGCGTCCGCGGAATCGGCGTCGCCGACATGACCAGCACGTTCGGCGCGTCGCCCTTCTCGCCGAGCTTTGCGCGCTGGCGCACGCCGAAGCGGTGCTGCTCGTCGGTGACCACCAACCCGAGGCGGCGGTATTCCACGCCCTCGGTGATCAGCGCGTGCGTGCCGATGACCACATCCCACGCGCCGCTGCGAATCGCTTCATGCGCCAGGCGGTGCTGTTTGGCAGTCAGGCTGCCGGTCAGCAACCCCACGCGCAGCCCCATTGGCTCGAGCAGCGCCCGCGCGCCGTCGTAGTGCTGCCGCGCGAGCACCTCGGTCGGCGCCATCATCGCCGCCTGATAACCGCAGCCGCACGCCAGCCGAATTGCCGCAAAGGCAATCGCCGTCTTGCCGCAGCCAACGTCGCCCTGCACGAGCCGCGCCATCGCCTTCGGCGCGCGCAGGTCTGCGGCGATCTCCGCCAGCACGCGCCGCTGCGCGCCGGTGGGCGCAAAGGGCAGGCGCAACCAGAACGCCTCGAGCGCCGCGTCGTCCAGCTCCAGCCGCACGCCCTCGCGCCCC
>CALVPU010000077.1 GCA_944353735.1 uncultured Eubacteriales bacterium
TCGTACTGCGTCATGCAGACGTAGGTCAGCGGGAAGAAGCCGTGCCTGCGCTCGAAGCCCTTGAAGTCCGGATCGACGAACGCGCGCGTAATCTCGCGGGCGCGGTCGGGACGGAAGTTGAAGAACACCACGGAGTCGTTGGCGCGGACCACGCCGCTTTCGTCGATCACCGTCGGCAGCACAAACTCGTCGGTCAAGTGCTTGCCAGTCTCGTCGACGACGTTGTAGGAGTCCTTGATCGCCTGCACGGGATCGCTGGCGCGAACGCCCTCAGCGCAAACCATGGCGTTGTACGCCATCTCGATGCGCTCCCAGGCGAAATCGCGGTCCATGGCGTAGAGGCGACCCATCACGGTCGCGACCTTGCCGACGCCGATCTGCTTCATCTTCTCGACCAGTTCCTGCACGTACTCCCAGCCGGAATCCGGCGGAACGTCGCGACCGTCGAGGAAGCAGTGCACGTAGACCTTGCTCAGACCGTGGCGCTTCGCCATCTCGAGCAACCCGTAGAGGTGCTCGGTGTGCGAGTGGACGCCGCCGGGCGAGACCAGACCCATCAAGTGCAGCGCGGAATCATTTTTCTTGCAGTTGTCCATCGCCGCGCAGAGCGCCTTGTTCTTGAAGAACACGCCGTCCTCGATGTCCTTGGTGATCTTCACCAGCATCTGATAGACGACACGACCCGCGCCGATGTTCGTATGCCCGACCTCGCTGTTGCCCATCTGACCGTCGGGAAGGCCGACGTCCAGACCGGAAGCGCCGATCGAGGTGTGGGAATACTGCGCCTTCAGGCGGTCGAGGTTCGGCGTGCCCTGCGCGTAGATGGCGTTGGACTTGGGATCGGGGTTGCCGATCCCAAAGCCGTCCAGAATGAGAAGTGCGGTCGTAGCCATCAGAAATTCACCACCTGGGCGAAGTCCGCAGCCTTCAGGCTCGCGCCGCCGATGAGGCCGCCGTCGATCTCCGGCTGCGCCATCAGGCCCTTGACGTTGGAGCCCTTCATGCTTCCGCCGTACTGGATGCGGATGTGCTCCGCTGCGTAGCGACCGAACTTGGCGGCAATCGCCTTGCGGATGACGCCAATCGTCTCGTTCGCCTGCTCGTCGGTGGCGGTCAGGCCGGTGCCGATGGCCCAGACGGGCTCGTAGGCGACGACGACGTTCTCCAGCTCGTTGGCGTACAAGCCGTGCAGCGCCATCTGGGTCTGGTAGGTGACGATCATGTCGGTATAGCCGGCCTCGCGCTCGTCCTTGAGCTCGCCGACGCAGACGATGGCCTTCAGGCCCGCGCGGACCGCCGCAACGGTGCGGAGGTTGACGGTCTTGTCGGTCTCGCCGAAGTACTGGCGGCGCTCGGAGTGACCGATGATGACGTACTCGCAGCCAGCCGCTTTGAGCATGTCAGCGCTCAGCTCGCCGGTATAGGCGCCGGAAGCCTTGAAATGGACGTTCTGCGCGCCCAGCTTGATGTTCGTGCCCTCGATGATCGGCTTGACGGCGGCAAAGCAGACGGCGGGCGTGCAGACGACGACGTCGCACTTGGCGTTCTTCACCAGCGGGATCAGGTCGGTCACCAGCTGCGCGGCCTCCTCGGGGGTCTTGTTCATCTTCCAGTTGCCGGCGATGATCGGACGGCGCTCCGGAATGACGCGATCCTGCAGGCAGACGACGCCGGGCAGCTCCTTGCCCTCGAGGAACTCGAGCGACGCGCCGCCGCCGGTGGAGATGTGGCTCATGCGGTCCGCCAGACCCATCTGGGTGACCGCCGCCGCGCTGTCGCCGCCGCCGATGATGGTGACGGCATGCGAATCCGCCATTGCCTGCGCGATCGCCAGCGTGCCGTGCGCGAAGTTGGGCATCTCGAAGCAGCCCATCGGGCCGTTCCAGACGATCGTGCGCGCCTTCTTGATCTCCTCGGCGAACAGCTTGACCGTCTCCGGACCAATGTCCATGCCTTCAAAGTTGTCGGGGATGTTGCGGGAATGCGCGGTGATGCGCTCGCAGTCGTTGGAGAAGCTGTCGCCGCAGACGTTGTCCACGGGCAGGAGCATCTTTACGCCCTTCTGCTTCGCGGTCTCGATGAGCTCCTTGGCCAGATCGATGCGCTCCTCGTCGAGCAGCGAACGACCGACCTTGCCGCCCATGGCGACCTGGAAGGTATAGGACATGCCGCCGCCGATGAGCAGCACGTCGACCTTCTCCAGCAGCGCGCGGATGACGCCGATCTTGTCCTTGACCTTCGCGCCGCCCAGGATGGCGAGGAACGGGCGCTCCGGATTCTCGACGGCGTTGCCGAGGAACTGCAGCTCCTTGCCGATCAGGAAGCCGGCGACGGCGGGCAGATACTTCGCCACGCCTGCGGTCGAGGCATGCGCGCGATGCACGGTGCCGAACGCATCGGACACGTACAGCTCCGCCATGGAAGCCAGTTCCTTGGCGAGCTCGGGATCATTCTTCTCCTCGCCAGCCTCGAAGCGAACGTTCTCCAGAAGCACGGCCTTGCCGGGCTCAACCTCGGCGGCGAGCTTCTTGGCGTCGGGACCGACGACGTCCTTGGCCAGCTTGACCTCGAAGCCGAGCTTCTCGCT
>CALVPU010000078.1 GCA_944353735.1 uncultured Eubacteriales bacterium
CTGTTAACAAAGACACAGAGAACAGCTGTGATGGAGACAGTAAGCCCGGTGTGAACGACCAAGCGAGCGGGGGAGGGAACCCGCCCAGCCGGGAAAACCTCGGCGCCGGGCGAATCAACCAAAAACCGCCGCCGAGTTTCTCTCCGGGAGGGTTTTTTTGCATTCGCCGGCTCGACCGGCGCTTCGGACGGCGTGGGAAAACCCGCCAGCCGGGAAAACTCGCGCGCCTGACGAATCAAACAAAAAACCGCCGCCGAGTTTCTCATCGGGACGGTTTTTGCGTTTGCCGGCTTGACCGGCGCTTCGGACGGAGGAGACGCGCGCCTTTGCCACCGGTTTGCAGCCAGCCCTGCGCGCAGGCAGGCCCGCGGCCTCCGCGCCGCGCGTTCAGCGCGAAGCGCGGCAAAGACGACCCCCCGGCGCGCCCTGTGGTCCCCGCGCCTCACTCCACGCCGCGGATCTCGCTCAGGGGCCAGATGACGCAGCGCACGCGACCGATGATCATGTCCTTGGTGATGGGGCCGACGTCTCTGGACGGATCGCTGTCGTTCCAGTCGCGCGAATCGTGGCTGTTGCCGCGGTTGTCGCCGACGACGAAGTACTCGTCCTCGCCCAGCTTGTAGGGCGCATAGTCGTCCGCCGGGTCGTAGAAGATTTGCACGAACTCCTCGTCCAGCGGCTCGTCGACGACCACCGTCTCGCCATTGGCGTCCACGTCCTCGTAGACCACGTGCGTCACGCCGCCCTCGCGGTAGACCGTGTCGCCCGGCACCGCGACCACGCGCTTGACAAAGAACGTCCGCCCGCGGTTGGGATAGTTGCAGATGACCACCGCGCCGCGCTCCACGCCGGAGCCGAACTTGACGTCCGCCACGGTGACGAACAGGCGCTCGCCGTCGTGCAGCGTGTCGTACATCGAGTTGCCGTCCACGCGAATCAGCGTGAACAGGAAGTTCTGGATGATCAGCACGATCACCACCGCCGCCAGCAGCGACGCCGCCCACTCGCCGACTTCGCGCCAGAACGACTTCTTGCGCTTTTTTCTGCCGCCCGACTCGGCGGCGCTTTCCAATTGTTCCGCGCGGTCCGGCTGTTCGCCCTCCCGCACATTGTCCTGCTTCAGATCCGGTTCCATGCACACGTTCCTTTCCTTTTCGCCTCCGCCGCGCCGCTCAGTCCACCGGACCAAAGCGGTCGAGCGGCCAGAGGATCCATCGCGCGCGACCGACCAGCCCCTCCCGCCGGACGCAGCCCATGTCCGCCGCGCGGCTGTCGTAGCTCTCCGCGCGGTTGTCGCCGAGCACGAAGTACTCCCCCGCGCCGACGACGGCCTGAAAGTCGTCCGACGGCGAGGAGACGTACGGCTCCGACAGCGCGCGACCGTCGACCGTCAGCTGTCCGTCCGTCAGCGCCACCGCCTCGCCGGGCAGGCCGACGACGCGCTTGACGTAGGTGTCCGCGCGCCCCTCGAAGGTGCAGACGACCACCTCGCCGCGCTCCGGCTCGCGCAGGCGGTAGTCCGGCAGCGTCACCAGCACGACGTCACCGGAGCGCAGCGTGTCCGCCATTGAGTTGCCGGCGATGCGCACCGTGCCGACCAGCCATTGCCTTGCCGCCAGCCCCACCGCCGCGGCGAGGCACAGGACCGCCAGCGCCCGCAGCCAGCGCTTCATGCGCCCGCCGGCTGCACGAGCTTCTTGACGCGCTTTTCAAATGTCGGTCGGTCGAGCATGACCGTCCGACCGCACTTCTGACAGCACATCTTGATGTCCGCGCCCACATAGGTAATCTTCCAGACGTCGTTGCCGCAGGGATGCGGCTTGCGCATCTTCACCAGATCGCCGACATTCAGCAGCATAATCACGCCTCCTTCACCGGGCACACGCCTATTATAGCGGAGCAATGTTAACGAACGTCGCTGGAAATGTGACCAAACCTTCAATTCTGCCGCGCGCTTTCCGCCCATCGCAAGGCGTTCGCTGCAACCGCGCCCCGTTTCGCGCTCACCGCATGCGCCCGCGACCGCAGCGCCTGCGGCAGGGCGCGCCCTCTCGCGCGGGACGCATTCCCATCCGAACGCGGCATGCGTCCCGCGTTCCCGCGCACTCGCGCGTTCTCTCCCGCGCTCACTGCGCGCCGGGCGTGCGGGCGATTCGGTAATAGAAGCTCCGCCCCGTGACGTCGCCGACGCACAGCGCCAGTTCGCCGTCGTAGGCGGGCGCGTCCAGCTCCAGGCGCAGCGCCGGCTCGCGGCGCGAGCGCGCGAACGACGCCATGCAGCGATAGCCGTCCGGGCGCAGGTAGCCGACCGACCAGTTGTCCACCGCGTCCAGCCCCGCCACGCCCTCGGGCAGCGAGCCCGGCGCGGGCGCGAAGGCGCGCAGCGCGACGCGATAGAAGCCCACGCCGTCGGACACCTCCGCCTCGCATGCGGGCGGCGCGGCGCCTCCGTCGGCGGCGTCGGCAAAGACGATGTCGTAGGCGCTGCCGGCGAGCCGGCGGCGGACGAGGTTGACCGCCAGCGGACAGCGGTCCACGCCGACGAACGTCCGCCTCCCGAGCTTTGCCGCCTCCAACGCCGTGCCGCTGCCGGAAAACAGGTCCATCACGCACTCGCCCTCGCGCGAGGCGCAGCGGACGATGCGGTTCAGCAGCTTCAGCGGCTTCTGCGTGTCGTAGCCGGTGCGCTCGGGATCGCGCTGCTGCAGGTGCCCGAGGTCGGTCCAGACGTCGGACGGCGCGACCGGATCGTCGTCATAATAGGTATACACGCGACCATTGGAGCGAATCGAGCGGTACACGCGACCGTCGGGATCGACATGGCGGCGCATGTGGTTCGACCGCGGCGCGGCGGGCGCCTCCATCACGTCCTCGACGTGAAAGTCGTACTTCGCGCCCTTGCGGTAGAACAAAATCACGTCGTGCTTGCGGCTGAAGTGCTTCAGCGAGCGCCCGCCGGACTGGTACGCCCAGATGATCTCGTTGAGGAAGTTGTCCTCGCCGAAGATCTCGTCCAGCATCAGCCGCAGGTAGGGATGCGTGCGGTAATCGATGTGCACAAACAGCATGCCGTCGTCGCGCAGCAGCGCGCGGGCGGCGGCGAGCACGCGGCGCATCATGCCGAGAAACGCCGCGCGCCCGGAATCGTCGCAGAACGTCTCCAGCCGCAGGCTGCCGACGCTGGCGCGCCAGCCCGCCTCGCCCACGCGCACGCGCATCGCAAAGCGCTCGCCGGTGAGAAACGGCGGGTCGATGTAGATCACCTTGACCGCGCCGCCATAGCGCGCGACGAGCTTGGGCAGCATCTCGAGGGTATCCCCGAGGTAAAACGCGCCGCTCGAGGGTCCGCCCTCGTGCAGCTCGCGGTCGACGCGAACCGGTTCCAGCCTCACGCGCGCCACCTCCTGTCAGGTCAAGTCATCCGCTTCGGGCGCGGCCTGCGCGCCCTGCGCTTCCTCATCCTCCGGCGCATAGCTCTCCATCACCGTGGCGGCGATGAGCATGTTGTCGGCGTCGGACTGCGGCACGAACACCAGATTCAGCACCTCGCCGTTCAGCAGCGCCGCGCAGCCGCTCGCGTCCGCGTCGGCAAAGTTGTACAGCAGAAATGCCGTCTCCTCCCCGCTGCCCTCGCGCAGCACGATCTCCTCGCGCGCCGCCAGCTGCGCGCGCAGCGCCTCCATGTCCGCGCAGTCGCTCGGCCAGAGCTGCACGTACATCAGCCGCGCGCCGTCCTCGGAGCCCAGGCAGTAGCGGTAGCCCTGCTGCGCCAGCGCTTCCGGCACCGCGAAGCTGACCCAGTCCGCCGGCACCGACAGCGAAAAGCCCTCCTCAAACGAAAGCCGCACCGCGTCGTACAGCGTCTCCGCGCCGCCCGCCGCGCACAGCGCCGCCAGCGCCAGCAGCAAAGCCGCGGCGCGCCTCATCCATCGCCTCATGGCGTCGACCTCCTTCTTTCCCGGCGGCGCGCTCCGCGCGCCGCGCCTGATCCCCTCGAGTATATCACATCGCCCGGCAAAATGCAAATCCGCGCCGTTACACGAAGCGCACGAAATCATCGCGAATCTTATCGCATTTTTCCATTGACTTCCAGCCGCCGCCGTGCTATAATCTATATATTGCGTCATAGTGTGGATTTTTCCACAATATGTTGCGATTTTTATTTGAGACGATGACTATTTATGGGAGGGGATCGCCATGCAGGTCAGAAAGCGCAACGGCAATATCGTGGACTATGACCGCGAGTTCATCGTTCGCGCGGTGACGCTGGCGGCCGCCGCCGCGGGCGAGCACGACGACGAGGCCGTGCAGCGCGTGGTGGATGGCGTGGAGGAAAAGCTCCGCGCGCGCAACGAGCGCGTGGTGGACATCGAGACGATTCAGGATTCGGTGGAGGAATCGCTGTTCGAGCACGACCGCTTCCGCACGGCGAAGGCGTACATCCTCTACCGCATGGACA
Organism: uncultured Eubacteriales bacterium; assembly: GCA_944353735.1. Classification (GTDB taxonomy): domain Bacteria; phylum Bacillota; class Clostridia; order Christensenellales; family Aristaeellaceae; genus Faecivicinus. The sequence goes on from CALVPU010000078.1 coordinate 4,460, forward strand.
AGGAAAAGACGCGCGGGCTGGTGGAATGGAAGGACGGCCTGCTCAGCCGCGAATTCCTCTCGCGCTACAAGCACGCGCCCAACCCCATGGGCGAGCTGGGCTCATTCGTCTATTCGCGCACCTATTCGCGCTACCTGCCGGTGTACAACCGCCGCGAGTTCTGGTGGGAAACCGTGCGCCGCGCGGTGGAGTACAACTGCTCCCTCGCCCCGACGACGCGCGAGGAGGCGGAGCGCCTCTACGACAACGTGTTCCACCTGCGCCAGTTCCTCTCCGGGCGCACGCTGTGGGTCGGCGCGACGCCGGTCTCCGCGGCGTACCCGATGGCGAACTACAACTGCGCCTTCGAGGTCATCGACGACTTCCGCGCCTACCACGACCTGTTCTACCTGCTGATGGTCGGCAGCGGCGTGGGCGTGCGCGTGCTCAGGGACGACGCGGCGAAGCTGCCGAAGATCCGCACCAACCTCGAAATCGTCCACAAGGCGTACAACCCGCGCCCGAAGGACGAGCGGCTGGAATACACCAATCTGGTCTTTTCCGGCGACACGGTCAACCTCGCCATCGGCGATTCCAAGGAGGGCTGGGCGCAGGCGATCGACCACTACTTCCAGATCCTCACCAATCTGGAGTACGCGCGCGTCAAGCGCATCATGGTCGAATACGATTCCATCCGCCCGCGCGGCGAGCGCCTGAAGGTGTTCGGCGGCACCGCCAGCGGCTATGAATCCATGCTGACGATGCTGGACAAGATCCACCGCGTGATCCGCTCGGCGGGACTGCGCGACGGCGCCGAGCGCACGCAGCTGCGCCCGATCGACCTGCTCGACAGCGCCAACATCATCGGCGAGAACGTCGTCTCCGGCGGCGTGCGCCGCACCTCTGAGATCGGCCTGATCGACCAGGACGACAACGAGTGCATTCAGGCAAAGAGCCGGCTCTACCGCCAGATCGGCGGGCGCTGGGAGATCGACAAGTCCATCGCCCACCGCCAGATGAGCAACAACTCCATCTTCTACCGCCGCAAGCCGACGCGCGAACAGCTGCACTGGCACCTGCAGCAGATGCGCTACTCCGGCGAGCCGGGCTGGGTCAACGAGGCCGCCGGCCTCAAGCGCCGCCCGAACTTCTGCGGCTGCAACCCCTGCGGCGAGATCCTGCTCGACAGCCACGGGCTGTGCAACCTGACCACCGTCAACGTCATGGCGTTCGTGCGCGACGGCGCGCTCGACGAAAAGGGCCTGCTCGAAGCGCAGCGCCTCAGCGCCCGCGCCGGTCTTCGCATGACCTGCCGCGAGCTGGAAATGCACCGCTGGAATCAGGTCCAGCAGCGCGACCGTCTGCTGGGCTGCTCGCTGACCGGCTGGCAGGACATGGTCAACGCCGTCGGCATGAGCCGCGAGGAACAGGCGGCGCTGCTCGACCGGCTGCGCGCGACCGCCCACGAAGCCGCCCGCAAGGCTTCCGCGGCGCTGGGGCTGAACGCGCCGCTGCTGGTGACCACCGTCAAGCCCGAGGGCACGCTGTCGCTGCTGCCCACCGTCTCCAGCGGCATCCACTATTCGCACGCGCCGTACTACGTGCGCCGCATCCGCATCTCCTCGAGCGACCCGCTGTGCCGCGTGTGCGAGGAGCTGGGCTATCCGGTCTATCCGGAAGTCGGTCAGGACCCCGAAACCTGCCGCACCAAGGTCGTCGAGTTCCCGGTCAAGGCGCCCGCCGGCAAGGTCAAGGGCGACGTCTCCGCCATCGAGCAGCTGGAGAACTACAAGATGTTCATGGAGCACTACGTCGACCACAACTGCTCCATCACCGTGCACGTGCGCGAAAACGAGTGGGACGACGTCGAGCAGTGGGTCTGGGACCACTGGGACGACGTGGTGGCGCTGTCCTTCCTGAGCTACGACGAGAACTTCTACGAGCTGCTGCCCTATGAGGCGATCACCGAGGCGGAGTACGAGGCGCGCCGCGCGAAGATGCGCCCCTTCAACCCCGCGCTGATCTCCAAGTACGAGCGTGAGGAGACGGAGCTGGACATCGGAAGCGCTGAATGCGCCAACGGCGTCTGCCCCGTGCGCTGACCCGCCGGGACGGCAGCCTTCTGCGCAGGGGCGGGAATCCGCCTCCGGCAGCGAAGAAACCTCTATTGACCCGCGCCTGACAGCCTTCCCCGCGGGATAACAAGGCGCGGCGCGCATGCAAAGTCGCCGCGCTCGGGCAATAACTGCCGCTTCCCGTGCCCTGCGGCAAAATGCGGCGTGCGGACAATGGCTTCCGCCACTTCCCCGCACCAGCGGCAAGGCGCGGCGCACATACAAAGTCGCCGCGTTCGGGCAATACTGCCGCTTCCCCACGCGCAATGGCAAGGCGCGGCGCCTTCGGACAAAAACCGCGTTCAGACAAAATCGCCGCCGCTTCCCCGTATCTTCTCCCCGCGAGACAGCAAGGCGCGGTGCGCAGCAATATTGCCGCCCCTCCCCCCGCGCGGGCACGGGAAAGCCCCCGCGCACAACAGAGCCTCCCTCAGCGTCATTCGCCAAGGGAGGCTTTCCGTTTGGGGATATGTCCGCCGCAGCGGAAACCGCGCTGCGCAAAATCGTCCGCACAGCAATCGGACGGCGCAGCGGCAAGTCAACGCAACAATGCGTCAGCACAGCAGTAACGCAGCACGGCAACAAGTCCGCGCAGCGGCAGCTCAGCGCAGCGACAACTCAGCGCAGCAATGAGTCAGCAAGCAGCAAGCCAGCACAACGGCAAGCCAGCGCAGCGGCAAGCTCAGCACAGCGCATTCTCATTCCGCGCCGCCCCTGCCGCGTACCGCAGCTCTGTCCCCCGCGCCGCATTCGCGCGCCATTCACCGCGACGCCGTTGACCCGACGGCGCGGGATTCCTTCGCCCCTGCCGTACGCCGCAGCGCATGGCTGATTGCCGCAC
>CALVPU010000079.1 GCA_944353735.1 uncultured Eubacteriales bacterium
GGCATTCAGACGACCGGCGACTATCCCGGTCGCGCGCGCAACTTTGACGAATTGACGGCGGATTTTCTGTGCGCCGCATCCCTGATCCCCGGCAAAAAGCGCATCAACCTGCACGCTTCTCACGCCGTATTCGCGCCGGGCGAGTGGGTCGACCGCGACGCGATCGCGTTTCGTCACTTTGCGCCGTGGGTCGCGTTCGCGCGGGCGCACGGTTTCGGCATCGACTTCAATCCCACCTGCTTTTCTCATCCGATGGTGCGCGGCGGGTTGACGCTGTCCAGTCCCGACGAGCGCACGCGCCGCTTCTGGATCGACCACTGCGTCGCCTCGCGGCGCATCGCCGACGCCATCGGCGCGGCGCTCGGCGATCAGGTGCTCAACAACGCCTGGGTGCCGGACGGTCTCAAGGACATTCCCGCCGACCGCATGGCGCCGCGGCTGCGGCTGAAGGAAAGCCTCGACGAGGTCTTTGCCGAAAAGCTGCCCCACGTGATCGACAGCGTAGAGAGCAAGGTATTCGGCATTGGTCTTGAGAGCTACACCGTCGGCTCCAACGAGTTCTATATGGGCTATGCGGCGACGCACCCGGGCGTGTACAACCTGCTGGACAACGGTCACTACCATCCCACGGAATCGGTCGCGGACAAGATTCCCGCGCTGCTGTGCTTCTTTGACAGGATTCCGCTGCACGTCACCCGCGCCGTGCGCTGGGACTCGGACCACGTGGTCCTGTTCGACGACGAGATCCGCGAGATCATGAAGGAAGTCGTCCGCAATGGCGCGCTCGAGCGCGTGCTGATCGGACTGGACTTCTTCGACGCTTCGATCAACCGCGTGGCGGCGTGGGTTGTCGGCACGCGCAGCGCGCGCAAGGCGCTGCTGTGGGCGCTGCTTCAGCCCAATGAAACGCTCCGGCGCCTGCAGGATGAGGGTCGCTTCACCGAGAAGATGGCGCTGATGGAGGATGCCAAGACGCTGCCCTTCGGCGATATCTGGGCTGAGTTCTGCCGGCGAGAAGGCGTGCCTGCGGACGGAGAATGGTTCCCCACCGTCGCCGCCTACGAGCGCGACGTGCTCAGCCGGCGCGGCTGACCGCGCAAAATTTCTACCACGAAAGGAATGGACGATGCTTTCACTCGACCGGCGGCGCGCGTTCGGCGCATGGTTCTTCATTGCCATCGCCGCGTACATCGCGCTGTACTTCAACGACGTATCCTACATCTTCATGGACGATCAGGGCGACGCGCTGGCGACGTTCGCCATGGCGGGTTCGATGGGCATGGTGACCTACATCATGCCCCTGTTCGCCGCCCTTCCCTTTTCGACCGGATTCTGCGCCGACTGGAACAGCGGCTTCGCCCACCTCGCGGCGATGCGCGCCGGCAACGGGCGCTATCTGGCGAGCAAATCGCTCGCCTGTTTTCTGTCCGGCGGCCTGGCGACGTCGCTGGGCACGCTGATTTTCATCGCCATGCTCAACCTCAAGTTCCCGCAATCGGGCGACATCCTTGCCAACTACGTCGCCGTCGACCCGTTTACGCACGTGCTCAATCTCGGCGCGCCGAAGGGGTTGCTGCTCTACTACGGCGGCGTGACGGCAATGCAGTTCCTCGCCGGCGGCTGTTGGGCGATGATGGGACTGGCATTCTCGGCGTTCTGCCCAAACGTGCTGCTGACGCTGTGCGTGCCGCTGGCGGCCTATCGCCTCTCTCTGGAGATCTATTACTGGCTCCAGCTCCCCTACTGGCTGAACCTGCCGCTTCTGCAGGACTGCATGGTGGAACTGAGCTATCGCGACACGCTGCTGGCTGGTTTGGGCGCATTTGGCGGCCTGAGCGCAATCATGGCGCTGCTCTTCGCGGCGCGGGCTTCGAGGAGGCTGCGCTATGGATAGAAAAGCAATGGCCTGTTGCCGCCACAGCCTGCGCCGGCTGCTGGGATCGCCGCGCATCTGGGCGCTGCTGATCCTCGCCGTGCTGAGCTTTGACCGCTATCTGGCGCCGATCCGCACGCTGATGATCGACGAAAACCTGCGCGTCAGCTGGCCGGCGCTGATGGTGTTTTTCCTCAACGACAGCTGGATCTCGGTAATGCTCGCGCTGGGACTGTTGCTGTTGCTGTTCGACGTGCCGCCGCGCGACGAGGCGCAGAAGTATCTGCTCCTGCGCGCCGGTCGCGCCGCGTGGGCGCGCGGACAGCTGTACTACGTGCTCGCCGCCACGGCGTGCTATATGGTCGCCATGGCGCTGATCCTGCTTATCTGGATCGCGCCGTGGGCCGACTGGACGCTCGGCTGGAGCGACGGCATCATGGCGTTCGTCGACGGCGCCTACGAGGTCTATGACAGCCTGATCAACTACGATCCGTGGATCGTGCGCGTGTACGCGCCGATCGAGGCGCTGGCGATCGAGGCCGCGCTACACTATGTCTGCTTCGCCATGCTCGGCTTTGCGATGTGTCTGGTCAACGCCGCGGCGGGCGGTCGCGCGGGCTTTCTGGTTGCGGCGGCGCCGGCGATGTTCGACGTGGTGATCACCGAATACTTCTCCACCTCGGTGTACTATTTCTCGCCGCTTACGCTGACGCGGCTGTCGTGCCTCGACTACGGCGACGGTCGGATGTGCCCGCCGGTGCTCTACGCGGCGGCGGTGCTCGCGGCGCTCGCCGCCGTGCTCGGCGCGCTGTTCGTGTTCGTCTATGGCAGAAAGGAAGTGCACCAATGATCAAGCTGTCCCACGTAACCAAGTCCTTCGGTCGCGAAGTCGTGCTGCGCGACGTCAGCGCGAGCATGGAGCGCGGCAGGATCCACGGCATCGTCGGGCGCAACGGCTCCGGCAAGACGGTGCTGCTCAAGTGCATCGCCGGACTGTCGCGCATCGACCGCGGCGCCATCCGCGTTTCCGGCAAGCTCATCGGTCGCGACATCGAGACGCCGCCGCGCCTCGGCGCAATCATCGAGACGCCAGGCTTTCTGCCGAATTATTCCGGCTTTCGCAACCTCAAGTTCCTCGCCGACATCCGCCGCAAGATCGACGAGGTGGACGTGTGCGAGGCGATGGAGCGCGTCGGACTCGATCCGGAGAGCAAAAAACACGTCTCCCGCTACTCGCTGGGCATGCGCCAGCGACTCGGCATCGCGCAGGCGCTGATGGAGCGACCGCAATTGCTGATCCTCGACGAGCCGATGAACGGCCTTGACAACGAGGGCGTCGAGGACATGCGCGCGCTGTTCCGCGCCCTGCGCGACGAAGGCAAGACGCTGCTGATCGCCAGCCACAACCCGCTCGACATCGAGACGCTCTGCGACCACGTCTACGAAATGGACGCCGGCAACATGATCCAGAAATACTAGGAGTTGAACGCCATGGAAAGCGCAGAACAGCGAAACGCCTTTACCGAAGGCCAGATCCTCAAGCCGCTGGTCCGGTTCACCATTCCGATCATGCTGGCGCTGTTCCTGCAGGCGATGTACGGCGCGGTCGACCTGATCGTCGTCGGACAGTTTGCCGGAGACGCCGGCAGCGTGTCCGCCGTGTCCACGGGCAGCACGATGATGAACCTGCCGATGATGATGATCTTCGGCCTGACGATGGGCGCGACGGTGCTTATCGGGCGCCGCATCGGCGAAAAGAACTACGAACAGGCGGGCGAGATCGTCGGCGCGTCGGTGGCGCTGTTCGCCATCGTCGCCGTGGCGTTTACGGCGCTGATGCTTCTGCTCTGCCATCCCTTCGCGCAGATCATGAACGTCCCCGACGAGGCGTACGGCGCTACGATCGAATACGTGACGATCTGCGCCTCCGGCACGGTGTTCATCGTCGCCTACAACGTGCTCAGCGCAATCTTTCGCGGGCTGGGCAACTCGACGCTGCCGCTGATCTTCGTGGCGATCGCCTGTGTGGTCAACATCGCCGGCGACCTGCTGCTGGTGGCGGTGTTCGGCATGGGCGCGGCGGGCGCCGCCCTCGCGACCGTCGCCGCGCAGGCCGTGAGCGTGTTCCTCTCACTGGCGATCATTCGCCGCACGCGCCTTCCCTTCCGCTTCCGCAGGAACTACATCCGCCTGCACGCGCCGCACATTTCCGGCATCGTGCGTCTGGGCTTCCCGATTGCGGCGCAGGACACGCTGACGAACATCTCCTTTCTCGTCGTCAATGCGGTAATCAACGACATGGGCGTCGTCACCTCCGCGGGCTACGGCATCGCGCAGAAGGTCACCAGCTTCATCCTGCTCATCCCCTCGGCTTTCGGCTCGGCGATGAGCGCCTTCGTGGCGCAGAACATCGGCGCCCGTCAACCGCAACGCGCGCGCAAGGCGATGTTCTACGGCATGGGTCTGGCGCTGTGCATGGGCGCATTCATGTTCCTGCTGAGTTTCTTCTTCGGCGACCGGCTGGCGATGATCTTCAACGGCGAATCCGCCGTCGTCGCCGCCGCCGCGGAATATCTGAAGGGCTTCTCATTCGACTGTCTGATGGTCAGCGTGCTGTTCTGCTTTACCGGCTATTTCAACGGCTGCGGGCGAACGCTGTTCGTCATGGTGCAGGGGCTGGTCGGCGCGCTGCTGGTGCGCATGCCGTTTGCCATCCTCATGAGCCTGCGCCCGGAGCCGACGCTGTTCTCCATCGGTCTGGCGACGCCGTTGGCGTCGCTGACGAGCATCGCGCTGTGCTTTTTCTACGACCGCCGCCTGCGCACAGCCGCGTCCGACCGCGCATAAATGCGGCGGATTTCCCCGATTCCGAAAGCAAACGCTGTCCAGATTTTACGAAGTTGTCGTATAATGGAAAGCGGGTATCGAAGTCTGACTTAAAGGAGAGTGTTAGAGTAATGAGAAAGACCAAGATCATCTGCACCATCGGTCCGGCAAGCGAAGACGAGGAGACTTTGACCAGAATGTGCCTGGCGGGCATGAATGTCGCCCGCGTCAACTTCTCCCACGGCACGCATGAGGAACACCATCAAAAGATCGAGCGCATCAAGCGCGTGCGCGAGAAGCTCGGCCTGCCGATCGCCATCATGCTGGACACCAAGGGACCGGAATACCGCATCCGCACCTTCAAGGACGGCAAGATCATGCTCCGCGAGGGCGAGAAGTTCACGCTGACGGTGGACGAGGTCGAGGGCGACGAGACGCGCGTGTCGGTCAACTACGCCGGTCTGGTGAACGACCTCAATCCCGGCGACCGCGTGCTGCTCAACAACGGCCTGCTGGCGCTGGTCGTGGACGACATCGAGGGTCACGACATCCACTGCACCGTGACCATCGGCGGCGAACTGTCCAACCGCAAGAGCATGAGCTTCCCGAACAAGGTCCTCAATCAGGTCTACTTGAGCGAGCAAGACAAGCAGGACATGCTCTTTGGCATCGAGCACGACGTCGATTACATCGCCTGTTCGTTCGTCTCCGTGCGCCAGGATCTCATCGACGTGCGCAAGTTCCTCGAGGCCAACGGCGGCGGGAACATCAGCCTGATCGCCAAGATCGAGAATCAGTCCGGCATCGACAACATCGAGGACATCTGCGGGGAATGCGAGGGCATCATGATCGGTCGCGGCGACATGGGCGTCGAGATCCCCTACGAGGAGCTGCCCGCCATCCAGAAGCAGCTGATCACCAAGTGCCGCATGATCGGCAAGCGCGTCATCACCGCCACGGAGATGCTCGAGTCGATGATCTACAACCCGCGCCCGACGCGCGCCGAGATCTCCGACGTCGCCAACGCCGTCTACGACGGCACCAGCGCCATCATGCTCTCCGGCGAGACCGCCGCGGGCAAGCATCCGGTCGAGGCCGTGGCAGTCATGGCAAAGATCGCGCTCGCCACCGAGGAGAACATCAACTACAAGAAGCGCTTTCTGGGCACGGAATTCGCCACCCACTCCACCGTCGACGCCATCTCCCACGCCACCTGCGGCATGGCGATCGACATCGGCGCAAAGGCAATCGTCGTCTGCTCGCTCTCGGGCATGACGGCGCGGATGATCTCCCGCTTCCGTTCGCCCGTGGACATCCTCGGCATCACCACCAGCGAGCACACGTGGCGCAAGCTGGCGCTGTCGTGGGGCGTCGTGCCGACGATGAGCGTGGAATACAAGTCCACCGACGTGCTGTTCTACGTCGCCACCCAGCTGGCGCGCGAAAAGCTTGGCCTCAAGCCTGGCGACAAGATCGTCATTACCGGCGGCGTCCCCAGCGGTCAGTCCGGCAACACAAACCTCATCAAGGTCGAGGTCATCTGACCGCCTTCTCCAGCACAAACCGCAGCGAAAGCGCCGGCGGAGCATCGAGCTTCGCCGGCGCTCAGCGTTCAGGAAAGAAAAGTTGACGCCATCGCCCTTTCGCAAACGCTGTGCCCAACGCAATTCGCGGTCATCTTCACAGGAGGATCTTCCATTGCATCCGCTCAGTTCTCCGCAGCGTCCGGCAGGCGGCGGATGGTCATCTCGCTGAGCGCGCCGTCCTCAAGCGCGCCGCTAATGCTGTAAAATCCATTGCTCCAGCAGAAGCGGTCCCCGGCGCGACTGCCGCTCCAACCGCTTTCCGCCCTGCCCAGCGACAGACAGGCGTACGCCATGCCCGCCGTGCAAAGCGCCGCCGCCATTGCCAGAAAACCCACCAGCAGACGATACCACCAACGCATCTCCCCCAGCCCCTTCCGCCCGCCGCAGTGCGCGGCGTTAACTAGGACTTCATATGTCCCCCGCCGTCCCTTCATGCCCACGCCCATAAAAAATGCTCCGCAGCGCAGGCTGCAGAGCAAAGGCATACTGCCGCCGCACGGCGCTCACTCGCCGTGGGAACGGTTGAGCAGGCGCGCGGCGAGCGGGCGGCGGACCGTCATCGCCCCCTTCGGACAAAATTCCTGACAGCAAAAACAGCGAATGCAGGCGCGACGGTCGATCACAGGCAGGCGATCGCGCATCGCGATGGCATGGGCGGGGCAGGTTTTGGCGCAGACGCCGCAGCCGACGCACTCGTCCGCATCCACCCCCGGCTTCGACGCCAGCAGGCGTTCAACCGCCTTGCCGAACACGCCGGCGCTCTGAAAGCGCAGTCCGCGGCGTTGCAGGATGTTTTCAAATCCCTCCACGCGCACCGCGGCGAGATCGCCGTGAACGCGCAGTTCCGCCGCCGTCGCGGGGCACAGGCCGCGATCGTGCGCCGCGCGGAGGGTCGGCACGTCGTCCATGGCAAGCCCGATCACCTCGGCGCAGGCAAGGTCGAGCGCATAGGGCGTGTGCGCCGCCAGCAGCGCGCCGATGGTCCGCGGCGTTCCCGCCGTGGGGCCGTTGCCCTCCATGCCGACAATGGCGTCGGCGATGCTCAGCCGCGGGCGAAAGTATTCGTTGAGGTCGATCAGCATGTCGGCGAACGCGCGCTCGTCCGGATACTGAAAGTGATATTCCGGCTTGAGCGTGCCGGGGATGACGCCGAACAGGTTCTTGACCGCCGCGGACATGCTCATCATGCCGTGCGATTTGAGCTTGCAGACGTCGATAATCGCGTCAACGTCGTCCAGCCACGCCGTATAGGTGAAGCGCCTGGCGACCCTGGCGCCCGCAAACGACGCCTGGCGCTCGCCGAAGTTGCGGTTGAGCGCCGCGCCTGCCTGTTCGACCAGCTTCATTCCGGTTGCGGCATAGACGCGATTGACGTAGGCCGCGGTATAGAGACCGCCCGGACTGTCGCCTACGATCACCTCCGCGCCGCGCTCGCGCAGCAGCTGCGTCAGCGCGCAGAGCACCGTCGGATGCGTCGTCGCTGCGCGCTCGGGTTTGAGGAAGGTCACGAGGTTCGCCTTGATGCCGACGCGCATGCCCGGTTTCACCCAATCCAACCCGCCCAGCGGCTCGAGCGCGGCGCGCAGCGCCCGCGTCACCGCTTCCGGCGCGTAATCGGCGCAGCGCGCCACAGAGACGTCGAACATTTCCCCTCGCCCTCCATCAGCGATAGAAGATCAGCGAAAACCACGTGACGATGTTTCCGCTCATGAAGTCGATGCCGTGCTTTTCCGCAAGGTCGGTCACGAGAATGCCGTGGCTCTCCACGCAGGGATACATCTTCTCCGGAAAGCGGCACGGCGCATCCGGATAGGTGCAGTGCGCGCAGTGGGCGCACGCCTCCGTCGACAGCACCAGCGTATCGCGGCACTGTTCCCGCACCCACGCGTGCACCTGCCGCGTGATCTCCTCGTGCGGCGCGCGCGTGGCGAGCGTCTCGGCGATGTCGGCGATGTCGCTGACCTCGGTGATCGTGGCGATCATCAGCGCCTCGTCAAACGCGAGGCAGCGCGCCTTGCACGCCTCGACCGCGCCGACCGCCGGCGGACACGCCCACGACTTGCCGTACATTGGGCATTCGGTGCGGCAGATGTAGCGCACGCGCTCGCTGAACACCAGCTCAGACGTGCGGACAAACGCATATTGATACAGCGGAAGCTCCGCCAGCCTGCTCTCCAGCCATGTGCGATCCACGATCATCCCCCCGCTCACAGCGCCGCGCGCCTGCGTCCCGGCAGCAGCGCGACCACCGACGCCGACAGCATCAGCGCGCATCCCAGAATCTCGCGCCCCGACAGCGCCTCGCCCAGCACGATCCAACCGCCGATCGCCGCGAACACCGATTCCAGACAGAGGATCAGCGACGCCAGCGTCGGATCGGTCGACTTCTGTCCCACGATCTGCAGCGTGTAGCCCAGCGCGCCGGAGAAAATCGCTACGTAGAGGATGTCCGTCCAGCAGGCGAATATGCCGTCGAGGTCGGGCGTCTCAAACAGCAGCATCGTGCCGCAGGCGAGAATCGCCGCCACGCCGAACTGGATCGCGCTGAGCTTGACGGAGTTGAGCGCGCCGCCCAGCCGGTCGATCAGCAGGATGTGTACGGCGAACACCAGCGCCGAGGCAAACGTGAACAGGTCGCCGGCATTGACGTTGAGCGTGCCCTGCACGCACAGAAAGTAGAGCCCCGCCAGCGACAGCGCCACGCCCAGCCAGAGCGTCGCGCGCGGCCTGCGTCCCAGAAAGATGCCGAGGAGCGGCACGATGATGATGTACAGCGCCGTGATGAAGCCGGACTTCGCCGTCGTCGTGGTCACCAGGCCGATCTGCTGCAGGATCGTCGCCGCGACGAGAAAGGCGCCGCACAGCGCCCCCACCGCGAAGTGGCGCCGGTTCGACGCCGTTCGCGCGCCGCGTGCCGGGTCGAGCCGGTTGAGCAGCGGCAAGCTCGCCATCAGCGCAAGGCACGTGATCGCCGAGCGCAGGAACACGAATGTATACGGCTGAACATGGTCCATCGCGCTGCTCTGCGCGGAAAACGCCATGCCCCAGAACACGGCGCACAGCATGAGGCAAATCGGTCCTTTGAGCTGCTTTCCCACGGAGAATCCTCCCCAACACTTCGAGTCGGCGCGGATGCGCCTCGCTTCAGTATAACGTGATCGCGGCGTGAAAGCAACGCGGCGGCAATGAATTCCCGATAAAATTTCTGAAATTTCAAAAAAAATCGCCAAACCCCCTTGACAAGGATGGAATGGACGGATATAATAGTCAAAGAAAGTCAAAGACAATACCCGACTTCAGAAGGGAGATCCCTATGAACGCTGAAAAATATACTCAGAAATCGCTGGAAGCGATCCGCGAGGCGCAGGAACTCGTCATTCGCAACCAGAACATGCAGATCGACCAGCAGCACCTGCTGTACGCGCTGCTCAATCAGGAGGGCGGTCTCATCGCCCAGCTGATGAAGAAGCTGCACGTCGACGTCAAGCGGATGCTCGGCGCCTGCGATCGGGAAATCCAGCGCATCCCGAAGGTCACCGGTCCCGGTCGCGAGGCGGACAAGGTCTACATTTCGCAGTCCGTCGACGCCGCGCTGGTAGCGGCGGAAGATCAGGCGCAGTACATGAAGGACGAATTCGTATCCGTCGAACACATCATGCTGGCGCTGATCGACAAGCCGAACGGAGCCGTGCGCGCCATTCTCAACGAGTTCGGCATCACGCGCGAGAACTTCCTCGCGCAGCTGCAGAAGGTGCGCGGCAGCACGCATGTGACCAGCGACAACCCGGAAGAGACCTACGACGCGCTGAAGAAGTACGGTCAGGACCTGACCGAGCTGGCGCGCTCGCAGAAGCTCGATCCGGTGATCGGTCGCGACAACGAGATCCGCAACGTCATCCGCATCCTGTCGCGCAAGTCGAAGAACAACCCCGTGCTGATCGGCGAACCGGGCGTCGGCAAGACCGCCATCGCCGAGGGACTGGCGCAGCGCATCGTGCGCGGCGACGTGCCCTCCACGCTGAAGGATCGCCAGCTGTTCGCGCTGGACATGGGCGCGCTGATCGCCGGCGCCAAGTTCCGCGGCGAGTTTGAGGAGCGCCTGAAATCTGTGCTGGCGGAAGTCAAGCAGAGCGACGGCAAGATCATCCTCTTCATCGACGAGCTGCATACCATCGTCGGCGCGGGCAAAACCGAGGGCAGCATGGACGCGGGCAACCTGCTCAAGCCGATGCTGGCGCGCGGCGAGCTGCACTGCATCGGCGCCACGACCATCGAGGAGTACCGCAAGTACGTCGAAAAGGATCCGGCGCTGGAGCGCCGCTTCCAGCCGGTGATGGTCAACGAGCCGAGCGTGGAGGACACCATCTCCATCCTGCGCGGCCTCAAGGAGCGCTACGAGGTGTTCCACGGCGTCAAGATCGCCGATCAGGCGCTCGTGAGCGCGGCGAAACTCTCCAACCGCTACATCAGCGACCGCTTCCTGCCCGACAAGGCCATCGACCTGGTCGACGAAGCGTGCGCCATGATCCGCACCGAAATCGACTCCATGCCGCAGGAAATGGACGACATCTCCCGCGAGATCATGCAGCGCGAGATCGAAGAGGCGGCGCTGGCGAAGGAGGACGACGAATTCTCCCGCCGCCAGCTCGAGCACGTGCAGAGCGAGCTCAAGTCGCTGCGCGAGAAATTCGCCGGCATGAAGGAGCGCTGGGAGCGCGAAAAGCAGTCCATCCAGCGCGTGCAGAAGCTGCGCGAGGAGATCGAGCAGGTCAATTCCGACATCGAGCGCGCGCAGCGCGAGTATGACCTGAACAAGGCAGCCGAGCTGCAGTACGGTCAGCTGCCGAAGCTGAAGGCCGAACTCGCCGAGGAAGAGAAGCGCATTGATGAGGACAAGGGCGCGGAAAGTCTGTTGCGCGACCGCGTGACCGAGGAGGAGATCGCCAGGATCGTCTCCCGCTGGACGGGCATCCCCGTGACGCGGCTGGTCGAGAGCGAGCGCGAAAAGCTGTTGCGACTGCCGGACATCCTGCACAAGCGCGTCATCGGTCAGGACGAAGCGGTCACCAAGGTCTCCGAAGCCATCCTGCGTTCCCGCGCCGGCATTCAGGACCCGAACCGCCCGATCGGCTCGTTCATGTTCCTCGGCCCCACCGGCGTCGGCAAGACCGAGCTCGCCAAGGCGCTGGCGCAGGCGCTGTTTGACGACGAGAAGAACCTGATCCGCATCGACATGACCGAATACATGGAGAAGCACAGCGTCTCCCGTCTGGTCGGAGCGCCTCCGGGATATGTCGGTTACGAGGAAGGCGGTCAGCTGACCGAGGCGGTGCGCCGCAAGCCGTACAGCGTCGTGCTGTTCGACGAGGTCGAGAAGGCGCACCCGGACGTGTTCAACATCCTCCTGCAGGTGCTCGACGACGGTCGCATCACCGACTCGCAGGGCCGCACGGTCGATTTCAAGAACACGATCATCATCCTCACCTCGAATCTCGGTTCCGGCATCATCCAGGAGGGCATCGACGCCGACGGCAACCTGCGCGCCGAGGCGCGCGCTCAGGTCGAGACGCTGCTCAAGTCGCAGTTCAAGCCCGAGTTCCTCAACCGCCTCGACGAAATCGTCCTCTACACGCCGCTGTCCCGCGCGCAGATCGTCGAGATCATGCGCCTGATGATCGGCGACCTGACCCGGAGGATGTCCGAGCGGCGCCTGACGGTACAGCTGACGCCCGCGGCGGAGAAGTTCATCGTCGACAACGGCTATGATTCCGCCTACGGCGCGCGCCCGCTGAAGCGCTTCATACAGCGCGCGCTGGAAACGCCGATCGCCAAGCTGCTCATCCGCGAGCCCGTCGCCGACGGCAGCGTGATTCACGCCGACGTGGTCGACGGAGAGATTCAGGTGACGGCGACCGAACCGCTGCTGATCGAATAATCCGCCAACGACAATATCCGCGGCCTTTCGCAAGTGCGCGAAAGGCCGCGTTTAATTCGCGCTGCAAACGAACAGCTTTTCTGGAACATCCGCCGCGGGTTTTCACGTTAAACCGGTTCACATACGCCAATTTTGCATGTTTTCTTGTTGCTTCGTTCGCACTTTCGGCAATCATGGGCGATTTTTCGCCAAGAAAATGCGCTGTTTGACTTCTGTTTTACTGTCAAATTAACATAATATATCGAGCAAAGCGCTTGACTATTTTGTCAATTAAAAGTATAGTGAACATTAAGGGCATTTGCCCACTCTATTCGGAAACGGAGAGGCTACATTCCATGAGAAAGACGACGAGCGAGGGAAATCGGCATCGCGCCGGCATCCCGTATATGAATCAGGAAATGTCTGCGATCCTGAGCGAGATCGAAAAGGACACCAACGATCACGCCCTCGCGCAGAGCATCTATTTCGGTCCCACCGCGCTGACGCACATCAAGCGGCTGATCGAAATGGGCGGTTCTATTATTACCGATACAACGCTTGTGGCAAACGATATCGATGAATCGCTGCTCGGTCACAACGGCGCGCGCGTGCTGTGCTTTATTGACGACCAACAGGTCGTCTCGCTCGCGGAACAGCGCCGCGTCACGCGCGCGGAAGTCGCAGTGGATTACGGCCTCGCAGTACCGGGACCCAAGCTGATGGTCATCGGCAGCGCGCCCGCAGCGATCAACCGCATGATCATGCGCCGTCAACACGAGCCGATGAGCGACGTCTGCGTCCTCGCCGCCTCGACGGGCTTTGCGAGCGTCGTACAGCTGAAGGAACGGCTGATGGACAGCGATCTGACCTCTATCGTCGTGCGCGGCAAGAAGGGCGGCATTCCCGTCACGGTCTCCATCGTAAACGCCATCCTGCGGGAAATCGCCAAGGGCACGCCGGCGCCCGTCCTGTGAAAAGCGCGTGCAGGACACTATCCTTGCAAAAAAACGATACATTATTCGGGAACGGCAACGATCCATCGCGCCGTTCCCTTATTCTTTGATCGCCGCTCAGGCATACCTGCGCCTGAAGAGCGACGTCGACAGCGCGAGCGACCCCCCAAAGAGCGCCAGCACCGCCGCGATGATGAGAATCGCGCACAGCTCCAGATGTCCGGCGGCAATGTCCAGCAGCGCGACGCCGGTCGCGCGCAGCCAGAGCCCCAAGCCCACCGCCGCAATGATCAGCACGAACATGACCGCAAAGCCGGCGTTGACGCCGCGCCAATAGTTGGACGGCAGGATCAGCGACAGAAACAGCAGCGACATGACCAGCGACGCCGCGGCGAGGAGCAGACAAAGCCCGATGCTCCAGTCCGGAAAGATCCAACAGGCGATGGCATTGACAAGCAGCGCCGCGCCGAAGCCTGCCGCGGCGGCGATTCCCCCGCGGCCGAAGCTCCGGGCGCCCGAGAGCGGCCGGGCGACGTGCAGGGCCACAGTGTAGATGCCCCACGTCCACGTATCATTGCAG
>CALVPU010000080.1 GCA_944353735.1 uncultured Eubacteriales bacterium
CCTCCCTCCTCCCGGACGCGCTCTGTCGCAGCTTCACCGCGCCGCCTCCTGTCCCGCCTGTCGAACGCCCTCCGCGCCGCCGGAAGGATTCCCCGCTCTGCGCTTCATTCCGCGCCGCCGAGAAATCCCGCGCGCCGCAACGCCTCGGCGCATGCCTCGACGATCTCGTCGAGCGTCCCGCCGGCGGCGAGATGCGCGTCGATGCGCCGGCCCGCGTCGGCGAGCGCGGCGCGCGGCTGGTCCTCGAGCATGCCGCCCCAGAGCAGCAGCCGCGCGGCGGTAAAGGGCCGGTCGAGCAGTGCTTCCAGCGCCCCGCCGGCGCGATCCTCCATGGCGCACATGCTGCCGATCGTGTAGCGCAAGCGCACGGTCTCGCCGGCAATCTCCATGCAAACGTCCATCGCGCGCCTCCTCAGCTGGCGCTGCCAACGGTCACCGCGCCGGTGATGCGCAGCGTCGCGCCGAAGCCGACCGCGCCGTCGACCTCCGCCGCGCCGAGGGTGTGCGACTTGACGAACGCCGAAAAGCTGACCGTCGTGCCGTCGCTGAAAGCGATGACCGCCGTGCCCGCGGCGCCGTCGTCGAACGCCTCGCGCAGCGCCGCCTGCCCGTCGTCGCCGGCGTCGTGAAATCCGCTGATCTCCAGCTCGCCCGCGTCGCGAAAGCCCTGAATGTACTCGCGGTAGCCGTCCTCCGAGTCGAGCGTGGTCACGTCCAGCTCCTCCGCCTCGGGGGCGATCTCGCCAATCGACGTCAGCCGCCCTACGGTCACCTGCGCGCCGTTGGCGGGCGTAAACTTGAGCGTCGTTCCCTGTGCACTCGTCGCCATGTCCATTCCTCCCTTTTCAATTCACTGATAGATGTTTCCCGCCGCGTCGGCGACACAGCGATAGCGCGCCGAGCGGTGATGCCTGCCGGTGGACGCCTCGAACAGGTCCGCCGAGTAATCGCGGCGCAGGCGCGCCGACGCCATCGCCGCGTCGACCTGCGACGCGAGTCCGGCGTTGACCTCGGGGCTGTCCGACCAGATGTCCACCGTGTACTCCAGCTCCGCCAGATGCTCGCCGCCGTCCGCCTGCGCGAACTCGCGATTGCCGCTCTCGCGCCAAGCGATCACCGGCAGCCGCACCCAGCTCTGCGGATAAAAATACCATACCTGCGCGCCCGTGCTCGCGAGCAGCGAGCGCACGCGGTTTGCCAGCGTGATCATGCGCCGACCTCCCTGATTGCAAAATCGCCCCGATCCATGCCGGGGACCAGTCCACCCGGATGCCGCAGCGGCAAGCCGTCGGAAAGCGGCGCGCAGACCGCCGCGCTGCACGCCGCCGTGAATGTGCCTCATCCACCTGAAGCTCGCGCACCGCGGCGAATCCCACCACGCTGCACGCCGCCGCAAATGCGCCAACCGGTGCAGGCGGCGCGGGCGACGCGCATCGCCCGCGCGCTGCTCCTGGGCGGCGGGATGCGGAAAGTTCCCATTCAGTCGCCCCTCCGCGGCGGGATGCGGAAAGTTCCCCTCCAGCCGCTGCCGCCATCCGTCCTCCATCCCTCACCGCGCCCTGCGCACCGCCTCCGCCGCGAGCCGCGCGGCATGCTCGGGGAATGCCGCGCGCTGCTCCTGGGCAGCGGGATGCAGAAACGCCCGCGGCGGCTGGCGAGACGTTCCCAGTTCCACCGCCGCGGCGTATGCGCAGCCGGTGGAAACGCTCGCCGCCGTGCCCTCGGCGCGCACCGCGAGGCTGTCGCGCAGCCGCCCCGTGCGCACGGGCACGCGCGACCGCGCCGCTTCGAGCGCGCGCCCGGCGGCATGGTTCACGGCGTCCGCGCCGGCTTGCCGCAGCGCCGGGGAGAGCGCGCGAATGCGGGCAGCGGTCCGCGCGGCGTCGCGCATCGCCGTCATCCCTCGATGCGCTCGAGGCGGGCGGCGCAGTGCCCCGGCCACCGCCGCACCTCGACGCAGCGCCAGTTGGGCGCGTCCGAGCCGATGCAGACGCCATCTCCGGGCGCGATCTGGACATCGGCAGGCAGAATCGCCTCCATCTGCTGCCCGTCGGACAGTCCCGCCTCGCGGCGCGCCAGCGCGCCCGCTGCGGGATAGAGGTTGGCTCGCGCCTGCACGCGCGCCGCCGAAAAGTCCTCGACGCGCGCGCCGAGCGCATCGGTGCGCACCTGCCGCGCGGCGATGGCGATCGTCCGCCGCGTCCGCTCATGGAAGCGCATCTCCCGCGCCTCCTTCCGCCGCGTCCAGCGTCCGCGCCACGCGCCAGCCGTTCAGCCAGCGCTTCAGATCCTCCGGCAGCAGCGCCGCCGTGCGCGTGACGCCGCCCTCGCCGTGGCTGGACTCGCCCTCCATGCCGAGGCGGTTGTAAAGAATCGCCGCCACCTGGATCTGCGCCGGCTCCAGCGCCTCGGGCACCTCGCGGCGAAAGGTGTACGCGCGCAGGAATGCCCCCGCTTCGTCGAGCAGGTCGGAAAGCAGCGCCTCGTCCGCCGCGTCGGGCAGGCGGCGCTTGAGCCGCGCCAACATCGCCGTCACCCCAGCGCGCGCACGGCGAGCTCCGGATAGACCGTCTTGAAGCCGTACAGCACGTCCATGGAATAGATGCTGCGCTTGTACTTCTGATCGTAGCCCTTGGTGACGCGCAGCGAGATGCCGTTGTAGCTGGTGACGTAGCTCATCACGCCCTGCCCGTCGGGGTTGAGCAGTGGACGGGTGACGTAGGCGAACGCCATCGGGTGGAAGGCGAGATTCGCCGTATGGCTGCCGACGACGGTCACGTCGGCGTTGTCGGCGATGTCCGGCAGCGCCGGATAGACCTTGACGCCGGAAATGGCGTTTCCGGACGCTTCTGCGGAATCCTCGGTGACGGCGTAGCTGCCGCCGGCGATCTTCAGCACGTCGCCGCGCACGAGCTTTCCGGTGAGCGCGGTGCCGTCGATGGAGAGGGTGGTCGCGCCGGCGGAGACCGCGCCGTTGACCTTGACGCCGGTCGAGGCGGTCAGCCCACAGGTATGGTGCCAGACGCCCTGCGACATGTAGTGGTCAATGCCGTAGACGCGCCCGATGCTGCCCTCGCGCAGCGCGGCGACGGAGCCGGACTTCTC
>CALVPU010000081.1 GCA_944353735.1 uncultured Eubacteriales bacterium
CAAGGCAGAATGCCGCCAGAACGTGCCGGGCATCGTGCACGACCAGTCCGGCAGCGGCTCGACACTGTTCATCGAGCCGATGGGCGTGGTCGAGGCGGGCAACGAGCTCAAGCAGTGGACGCTCAAGGAGCGCAACGAAATCGAGCGCATCCTCGCCGACCTCTCCGCACGCATCGCCCCGGACGCGCCGCTGTACGCCAACAATCTGGACATCCTCGCCCGCGTGGACATGATTTTCGCCCGCGCGGCGCTGGGGCGCTCGATGCGCGGCGTGACGCCGAAGCTCAATGAGGAAGGGCGCGTCAACCTGATCCGCGCGCGCCACCCGCTGATCGACCCGGCAAAGGTGGTGCCGTCCTCCATCCGTCTGGGCAGCGACTTCGGCACGCTGGTCATCACCGGTCCGAACACCGGCGGCAAGACCGTCACGCTCAAGACGGTGGGTCTGCTTGCGCTGATGGCACAGTCCGGCATGCTGATCCCCGCGGCGTTCGGCTCGGAATTGACGATCTACGACGCCGTGTTCGCCGACATCGGCGACGAGCAGTCCATCGAGCAGTCGCTGTCGACGTTTTCGTCGCATATGACCAACATCGTCGCCATTCTCAAGGGCGTGACGCCGAAATCGCTGGCGCTGTTTGACGAGCTCGGCGCGGGCACCGACCCGACCGAGGGCGCCGCGCTGGCGATGGCGATCCTCGATCACCTGCGCAAGCGGGGCGTGGCAACCATGGCGACCACGCACTACAGCGAGCTCAAGGCGTACGCGCTGAGCACGCCGGGCGTGGAGAACGCCTCGGTGGAGTTCGACGTGGAGACGCTGCGACCGACCTACCGGCTGTCCATCGGCATTCCCGGCAAGTCCAACGCCTTTGAGATCTCGCGCAAACTGGGGCTGCCGGAATTTCTCATCGACGACGCCAGCCAGCGCCTCAGCCGCGATCAGGTGCGCTTTGAGGATGTCATCGCCAACGCCGAGTATCACCGCCAGATCGCCGAGAAGGAGCGCGAGCTCGCCGAACAGGCGCACCGCGAGACGCAGAAGCTGCGCGACGAGGCGGAAAGGCTGCGCCGCGAGATCGACGAAAAGCGCGAGACCGAGCTGCGCAAGGCCAAGGAGCAGGCACGGCAGGTGCTCAAGCGCGCGCAGCTGGAATCCGAACAGCTCATCGCCGAGCTCAAGCGCCACCGAAACGGCGACCTCAAGGAACACGAGCTGCACGCCATGCGCGCCAAGCTGCAGGACGAGATCGACGCCAATTCCGAGAAGATCTCCGCCGCCAAGCCCGAGGACGACGCCGTGCCCACCGGTCTCAAGCCGGGCGACACCGTGCTGCTGCTGGACCTCAACGCCCGCGCCACGGTGCTCACCGCGCCGGACGCTAGGGGCGACTGCTCCGTGCAGGCGGGCGCGCTCAAGCTCAAGGCAAACGTACAGCGCATGCGCCGCGCCAAGCCGGAAAAGGCGCCCAAACCCAAGGGCGGCGCCAAGTTCAACGTGTCGGCGCGACCGGTGGAGACCGAGTGCGACGTGCGTGGGAGCACGCTGGAAGAAGCGATCATGGCGGTGGACCTGTTCCTCGACGGCGCGGTGCTCAACCGGCTGCGCGAGGTCAGCATCATCCACGGCAAGGGCACCGGCGTGCTGCGCGCCGGCATCCACAAACACCTCAA
This sequence comes from uncultured Eubacteriales bacterium, assembly GCA_944353735.1. Taxonomy (GTDB): domain Bacteria; phylum Bacillota; class Clostridia; order Christensenellales; family Aristaeellaceae; genus Faecivicinus. The sequence goes on from CALVPU010000081.1 coordinate 1,675, forward strand.
GTCCCACCCCGCCGTCAAGGAGTTCCGTCTGGGACGCTACGGCGAGGGCGAGGACGGCGTGACAATCGTCACGCTGAAGTGAACGCAGGCAGACGACAGGCGACCGAACATTGGAAGGGAGAGTCCCAAGATGAAGAAGTTCTGGATGCGCGCGCTGGTCATCGCACTGGCACTGGCAGCGCTGGCGCTGAGCCCGGCGCTGGCGGACGACACCATTCGCGTCGATCACGATCCCATGGCGGCAGACGGCGCGTGGGTCGACGCGGAGATGCGCCCCGACGAATACCACTACCATCCATTCACGATCGACCAGGTCGGTCTGGTGACCGTGCGCGTGCAGGTGTTCTACGGCAATGCGTCTTGCGACCTGCTCGACGCCGACCTCGTCAGCTGGAAGACGAGCTACTTTTCCGGCAGCGCGGGCGCGCCCGCCACGGTGGATCTGACCTACTACCTTGAACCCGGGCTGTACTACCTGCGCAACAACGGCGGCTCCAACACGACGGGCGACTACCGCGTCAAGGTCACGCTCGAGCCCTGCGCCAGCGACGAGGTCGAGCCCAACGACGACTACCACGGCGCGCAGCTCCTCGTCTCGGGCACGACCGTCAGCGGCGTGCTCACCGAATGGGACGAGCACGACTACTACGCCTTTACCCTCGCCGAGGAAACCGAGGTGTACATGACCGCCAATTCCGAGGCGGACGGTTCCCAGAACCTCACGCTCTACGACGGCGACCTGATCAAGCTCGACGTCGTCTACGGCCTCAACGGCTACGCCGAGGATCGGCTCCTGCCCGCGGGCGACTACTTCGTCGACATCTCCAACGCCAAGGGGCCGTACACGCTCAAGGTCGAATTTGCCGGCGGCGGGGCGCCCGCGCCCACAGCGCCGTGATCTTTTCCCCTGTGGACACAGTTTGTTCACGCGCGCTTCACGCGCCGGCGGTATAATCTCGAATAAAGGAGGCTTGCCGATGAAGACGAAAATCCTGCTGGTGGACGACGACCCGAACATCCGCCAACTGGTCAACCTGTATCTGGAGAAGGAAGGCTTCGAGGTCATGATGGCGGATCGCGGCGACGAGGCGGTGAAGCTGTTCAAGCAGTCGCCGCCGAACCTGATCCTGCTCGACGTGATGCTGCCGGGCATGGACGGGCTGCAGGTCTGCCGCGAGGTGCGCAAGGTGTCGAACATCCCCATCATCATGCTCACCGCCAAGGACGAGACGTTTGACAAGGTGCTCGGCCTCGAGCTGGGCGCGGACGACTACATCGTCAAGCCGTTTGAAATGAAGGAGCTGGTGGCGCGCATCAAGGCGGTGCTGCGGCGCTTCCAGAGCGCCGAGGCGCCGGCGAAGGAGCTGGCGTTCCCGGGACTGACAATCAACATCAGCCAATATACCGTGACCTTCATGGGCCGCGAGATCGACATGCCGCCCAAGGAGCTGGAACTGCTCTACTTCCTCGCCAGCCATCCCGGCATGGTGTTCACGCGCGAGCAGCTGCTCGAACAGGTGTGGGGCTACGACTACTTCGGCGATTCCCGCACGGTGGACGTGCACGTCAAGCGCCTGCGCGAAAAGCTGTCCGCGGGCGAGCAGATGGGGTGGCAGATCAAGACCGTGTGGGGCGTCGGCTACAAATTCGAGGTGAAGTGACCGATGCGCGGCGGACTGTTCTGGCGCATCTTCAGCGCGCTCATGGGCGCGATACTGGCGACGGTGCTGCTGTTCACGGGATTGATGTCGACGCTTTTGCAGCAGGTGCGCCAGCAAGGCTACGAAAGCGAAGTGCGCCTGCAGGCGCACGAGATCGCCGACTACATGACCAACCTCAACCAGATCAGCAGCGTGCGCGACAACGTGACGATGCAGTTCATACTGCGCAGCAAGATCGCCGACATCCACGACCGCTACAACGCCGACATCTGGATCGTCAGCTACAATTCCGGCATCGCACAGGTGCTGGACAGCAGCTGGAACACGTCCGAGAACATCTTCAGCGAGGCGGTGACGCGGCAGCTGCAGATCATTCAGCAGGGCAATGAGATCCGCGTGACGGGGCTGTTCCCCGAGCTGGGAGACCAGATCGTCACCATCGGCGTGCCGTGGACCTATTCCAACGGCGAGGTCGTCGGCTCGGTGCTGCTGCACATCTCCACGGAGGAGCTGCAGGTACACCTGACCGACCTCATGCCGACGGTGCTGCCGGCGGCGCTGGTGACGCTGGCGCTGGGCACGCTCCTGTCGCTGATCCTCGCCCGCGGGCAGACGCGGCCGCTGCGCGAGATCGACGACGCCGTGCGCGAGTTCACCAAGGGCGACCTGACGCGGCGCGTGGAGCTGCACTGCGGCGGCGAGCTGGAAGCGCTGGGCAACTCGATCAACCGCATGGCGGGCGAGCTGTCGCAGCTGGAGGACTCGCGGCGCAACTTCGTCGCCGCCGTGTCGCACGAGCTGCGCTCGCCGCTGACGAGCATGCGCGGCTATGTCGAGGCGATCCTCGACGGCACCATCGCGCCGGAGGATCAGGCGCGCTACCTGCGCGTGGTGCTTGACGAGACCAAGCGGCTGACCGATCTGGTGCGCGACCTGCTCGACCTGTCGCGCTTTGAGTCCGGCAAGTTCCCGTTGGAAATCGCACCGTTTGACGCCAACGAGATGTTCCGCCGCGTGCTGATCAGCTTTGAAAAGCGCATCGACGCCAAGAACATCTCCGTGGACGTGCAGTTCGACGGCGAGCGCTGTTTCGTGCTCGGCGACGCCAACCGCATCAATCAGGTGATCTCCAATCTGGTGGACAACGCG
>CALVPU010000082.1 GCA_944353735.1 uncultured Eubacteriales bacterium
CGAAAGGGAGCATGACAGATGAAAAAACTGATGCTTGGGAACGCGGCGGTCGCGCGCGGGCTGTACGAGGCGGGCTGCCGCTTCGTCTCGTCCTATCCGGGAACGCCGTCGACGGAGATCACGGAGGAAGCGGTCGGCTACGACGGGATCTACGCCGAATGGGCGCCGAATGAAAAGGTCGCCATGGAGGCGGCGATCGGCGCGTCCATCGCCGGCGCGCGCAGCTTCTGCGCGATGAAGCACGTGGGTATGAACGTCGCCGCGGACCCGATGTTCACGGCGTCCTATACCGGCGTCAACGCGGGCATGCTGATCGCCGTGGCGGACGATCCGGGCATGCACTCGTCGCAGAACGAGCAGGATTCGCGCCATTATGCCATCGCGGCGAAGCTGCCGATGCTCGAACCGTCCGATTCCGCCGAGTGCCTCGCGTTCGTCAAGGAAGGCTACGCAATTTCGGAGCAGTTCGACGCGCCGGTGATTCTGCGCACCTGCACGCGCGTGGCGCACGCGCAGAGCGCCGTGGAGCTGGGGGAGCGCGCGGACATTCCGCTGAAAGACTATGTCAAAAATGCGCCGAAGTTCGTCGCCGCGCCCGCCAATGCGGTCAAGCGCCACGTGGTCGTCGAGGAGCGCATGCGCGCGCTGGCGCAGTTCGCCGAGACGACGTCCCTTAACCGCGAGGAGATGGGCGACACGGAGGTCGGCTTCGTCACTTCCGGCACCTGTTACCTCTACGTGCGCGAGGTGTTCCCGAACGCCAGCGTGTTCAAGCTCGGCCTGGTCAATCCGCTGCCGGTCGATTCGCTGCGCGCGTTTGCCGGCAAGGTCAAAAAGCTCATCGTCGTCGAGGAACTGGACGGCGTGATCGAGGCGCACCTGCGCGCCCACGGCATCCGCGTCGACGGCGGCAAGGACCTCTTCGGCCTGCTCGGCGAGCTGTCGCAGGGCAAGCTGCGCGCGGCGATGGGCGTTCCGCAGCCGGAATCCGCGCCCTATGACGAGATGGTGCCGGCGCGTCCGCCGGTGATGTGCCCCGGCTGTCCGCACCGCGGGCTGTTCGCGGTGCTGTCGAAGCTGAAATTGACCGTCATGGGCGACATCGGCTGCTATACGCTCGGCGCGTCCGCGCCGCTGGCGGCGATGGACACGACCGTCTGCATGGGCGCGTCCATCGGCATGGCGCATGGCTTTACAAAAATGCGCCCCGACGCCGCCAAGCGCACCGTCGCCATCATCGGCGACAGCACGTTCATGCACTCCGGCATGACCGGCGTGGTCAACGTCGCCTACAACAAGGGCGTTTCCACCGTGATCGTGTTGGACAACGCCATCACCGGCATGACCGGTCACCAGCAGAACCCGACCACGGGCCTGACGCTGCGCCAGGAGCCGACAGTCGCCATTCGCATCGAGGATGTTTGCCGTGCGGCGGGCATCGAGCGCGTGCGCGTGGTCGATCCGCAGGACATGCGCGCCGTGGAAGCGGCGCTTCGGGAAGAGCTCGCCGTCGATGCGCCGTCGGTCATCATCGCGCGCCGCCCCTGCATGCTGCTCAAGTACGTCAAGCCGAACCCGCCGCTCGCCGTCGATGCGGCGAAGTGCGTCGGCTGCAAGTCGTGCTTGCGCATCGGCTGTCCCGCCATCAGTTTCCGCGACGGCAAGGCGTCGGTGGATGAGACGATCTGCGTCGGCTGCGGCCTGTGTGAGCAGATGTGCAAATTTGGCGCGTTTCAGAAGAAGGAGGCGTGAGCGATGAAAACCACTTCCATCATGATCGTCGGCGTGGGCGGTCAGGGCACGCTGCTGGCGTCGAAGCTGCTGGGCAACGTGCTGCTCAGGCAGGGCTTTGACGTCAAGCTCAGCGAGGTGCACGGCATGTCGCAGCGCGGCGGCTCGGTGGTCACCTACGTTCGCTTTGGCGATAAGGTCTATTCGCCCGTGGTCGATCTGGGTGAGGCGGACTACATTCTCTCGTTCGAGCTGCTCGAGTCCGCGCGCTGGATTGCGCACCTGAAGAAGGGCGGTCATCTGGTGACGAACACCCACAAGACGCCGCCGATGCCCGTCATCACCGGCGCGGCGCAGTACCCCGAGGACATCGTCGAGAAGCTGCGCGCGCGCGCCGACGTGGTCGCGCTGGACGCGCTGCCGCTCGCTGAGCAGGCGGGCAGTGCCCGCGCGGTGAACGTGGTGCTCATCGGCGTGCTGTCGAAGCTGATGCCGCTGGACGAATCTGTCTGGCGCGAGGCGATTGCCGAGACTGTGCCGAAGAAGTTCCTCGAGGCAAACCTGCGCGCGTTTGCGCTCGGGCGCGACGCCGCGGGCGCATGAGCGGCACTTTTCTGGAACAATGCAAACAGCTCCCAGCGATTCTTGAAAAAATCGCTGGGAGCGCGTTTTTTGCGTCAGTTCTCTGAGGGACAGAGTCCGAGCGTCAGCGACTGCCCGACGGTGATCAGGTCCTCGTCGGGGATCTGGTTGATGGCAACGAGGCGGTCGACGGTGGTGCCGAAGCGCGCGGCGATGGCGGTCAGCGTGTCGCCGCGGCGCACGGTGTAGCGGTCGCAGCAGGCGACCGGCGTGCTCGCCGGCACGCGCAGGTAGAGCCGCTGTCCGGGGAAGATCAGGTCCGGATTGTCAATGCCGTTGAGGCGGACGATGGCGTTGACGCTGGTGTTGAACAGCCGGGCGATGGCGGTCAGCGTGTCGCCGTAGGCGACGGTGACACAGATGAGTTTGGTGTCGCCGCCCGCGCCGGCG
>CALVPU010000083.1 GCA_944353735.1 uncultured Eubacteriales bacterium
CGATAAGAGCAGCGGCAGACGGTTACAGGAAATTGAGATCATCTATAACCACATCGGAGAATTTGACCGTTCAAAGGTCACTCTTTGGAAAGGGAATGCGGTATAGCACCTACAATGCCATACCGCAATATCCTAAATCTAAAAAACATCCTTATGAAACCCTTGAAAACGCTGAGTTTTCAGGGGCTTTTCATTTGCATTTTGGGCTCTGCTGCCTATTGATCCGTGGAAAGGTTACGGGCAGTCCGGCGGCTTCCTGCTTTCGCCCTGCCAGTCCTGCCGACCTCTATGGCGACCTGACCGTGCCGACGGAGCTGTGCGCCGCGCACCAATGGAACGAACCGGCTGTGGTGCGGGCATGCGGCTTCTCCGTCCGGGACATGATCGAAAGCGCCTGCGCTGCGGCGCTGATGAATATGTGCCGGCAGCTCGCGGAGCAGAAGGGTAGGGGAAGCCGCATGGGCGGCAAGGCATGCGACCGTCATGGCGTTTCGTTCCGGCGCTGTGTGCTTGACGCGAGCACTTTGGCGGCCATTTCCGCCAGCTTCAGACCTCGGTTCATGGCGCTCTTTTGCAGGTAGTGGTGCGCCTCCGGCTCGGTCATGGAGAATTTGTCCATCAAAAGCGCCTTGGCTTCGGCGACGACCTGTCGCTCTCCTTCGCTGCGGCGCGAAAGGCGCATGTGCTGGAGCTGCAAGAGCATGCTCACGGCGCTGACCAGCTCGCCCCGCGAACAGGGAATGCGCAGGCGGAAGAGCTTTGGATATTCGCAGTTTTCCAGCTGCGCGGCCTTGCCGACCGCCACGACGATGGCGCGCTCGCCCAGATCCCAGGCGAGGTCGTCCACCGTGCCGTCCGGCAGGCGGCAGGCGGACACGAGCACGCCGCTGCCGCAGCGCTCAAAGGCGCGCTTGACGCCGCCAAAGCTGGTGCAGCGCCAGGAGACGGGAATGCCGCCCGCCTCCAGCGCCGCCGCGCAGCGCGCGCACTGTTCTTCCGTCGCAAAGGCGGCGATGACGTTCGTCATAGCCTTCCACCTCCCCATCGCCCGGCGCGGGCGCATCAATAGACGACCAGATACCTGCCGACCTCCCAGTCGCTGACGTGGGTGCGGTAGGCATCCCACTCGCGCTTTTTGCCCTCGATGTACTGCGCGGTGACGTGTTTGCCCAGCGTCTCGCAGACGAGCGCGTCGGCTTGCATGGCGTCGATGGCCTCCCGGAGCGTTTCCGGCAGGCGCTCGATGCCGTGCGCGGCGCGTGCGGCGTCGTCCATGGCGAAGATGTTTTCGGTGATCTCCTCGGGCGGCGTCATGCCCTTTTCGATGCCGTCCAGGCCGGCGGTCAGGCACACAGCCAGCGCCAGATAGGGGTTGCAGGCGGGGTCCGGGCAGCGCAGCTCCACGCGCGTGGCCTGTCCGCGCGCCGCGGGGATGCGGATCAGCGCCGAGCGGTTGCTCGCCGACCATGCCAGATAACAGGGCGCCTCGTAGCCCGGCACCAGCCGCTTGTAGCTGTTCACCAGCGGATTGGTGACCGCCGCCATGCCGCGCACGTGTTTGAGGAGCCCGGCGATGAAGGCGTAGGCCTCGCGGCTCAGACCGCGCGCGTCGGAGGGGTCGGCGAATATGTTCTTTCCATCCTTGAACAGGCTCATGTTGGTGTGCATGCCGCTGCCGTTGATGCCGAACACCGGCTTGGGCATAAAGGTGGCGTGCAGGCCGTTCTTCTGAGCCAGCGTCTTGACGGCGAGCTTGAAGGTCATGATGTTGTCGGCGGCGCTGAGGGCGTCGGCGTACTTAAAGTCGATCTCGTGCTGACCGGCGGCGACCTCGTGGTGGGAGGCCTCGATTTCAAAGCCCATCTGCTCCAGCGTCATGCAGATCTCGCGGCGGGTGCTCTCGCCGTGGTCGAGCGGACCGAGGTCGAAGTAGCCTGCCTCGTCGGAGGTCTTCGTGGTGGGCGCGCCCTTTTCGTCTGTCTGGAAGAGGAAGAACTCGCACTCGGGGCCGACGTTGAAGGAATAGCCCATGTCCGCCGCGCGCTTCAGCGCTCTTTTCAGCACGCCGCGCGGGTCACCCACGAAGGGCGTGCCGTCCGGGTTGTACACGTCGCAGATGAGGCGCGCCACCTTGCCGTGCTGCGGCCGCCATGGCAGGATGGCGAAGGAATCCAGATCGGGACGCAGGTACTGGTCGCTTTCCTGAATGCGGGTGAAGCCCTCGATGGAGCTGCCGTCGATCATCACCTGACCGTTCACGGCCTTCTCGATCTGGCTGACGGTGATCGCCACGTTCTTCAGCTGACCAAAGATGTCGGTGAACTGCATGCGGATGAACTCCACGTCTCCTTCCCGCGCCATGCGGATGATGTCTTCCCTGCTGTACTTGCTCATGGCTGAGACCTCCCGGAAAAAATAAAGAGAGCAAAGGCGTCCTTGCGCAGCACACCTTTGCTCTGCACGCTCATCATAGCACACCGCGCGCTCGCTGTCAACAGGCAATTGAAGTTGCAAAATGTAAAAAAATCATCACGGCGATGGGTTTTGCATATTTTTGACAAATGGTGACGCTTTGAATATCGCATCTTGCAGAATTGCGTTATTTGTCGCCGCATGCCCCTTGACAGTGGGCGGCGGGGGTGCTACAATGCGCCCATAGTTTCACATGCAAAGCGATGCGGAAGAGGAGTAGGCCGGAAGCGCTGCATTCCAGAGAGCGGGCGTTGGTGGAAATCCCGCATGGGCCTTCGGCTGAAGAACACTTCCAAGCCCAAACCCAACGCGGCTGAGCCGCCAGTAGGGGCGGCGTGGAGACGGCACGTTACAAGCGTCGGGGCCTGTTGGGGCCTACAGAGAAGCAAATCGGGTGGCACCACGGAGAGCGGCCTTCGTCCTGAAATATTGGGATGAGCGCCGCGAAAAACGGAGGTGCCTTTATGTGTTCCATTTTGGGCGTGTTGGGAAAGACGGTAGACCCGGAAACCCTGCGGGCGTGCTTCGCGCGCACGGCGTCGCGCGGACCGGACATGAGCCGCTTTGTGGAGATTCCCTGCGGCTACCTGGGCTTTCAGCGCCTCGCCATCATGGGGCTGGACGAGCGCGGCATGCAGCCGTTCCGCCTGGGCGGCGACTATGTGGTCTGCAACGGCGAGCTGTATGGCTTCCGTCCCCTGCGCGAGCGGCTGAAGGAGAAATACGAATTCGTCAGCGAGTCCGACTGCGAGATCCTGCTGCCCCTCTACCGCGAATACGGTCTGGAGATGTTCCGCGCGCTGGACGCGGAGTTCGCGCTGGTGCTCTACGATGCGGAGAAGGACAGCCTCATCGCCGCTCGCGATCCCATCGGCATCCGCCCGCTCTATTACGGAGAGACGGAGGGCGGCGGCATGGCTTTCGCCAGCGAACCGAAGGACCTCGTGGGGCTGTGCGAAGCGATTCTGCCCTTCCCGCCCGGCTGCTACTGGGCGGACGGGCGGTTCGTCCGCTACGCCGACGCCGCGCACGTCGATCAGTTTGCCATGGTGGATGAGGATACCGCCTGCGCCCGGCTGCACGACCTGCTCATCGCGGGCGTGAGAAAGCGCCTCGACGCCGACGCGCCCATCGGATTTCTGCTCTCGGGCGGACTGGATTCCTCGCTGGTGTGCGCCATCGCCCGGCGGGAACTGGGCAGGCCCATCCGCACGTTCGCCATCGGCATGGACGTGGACGCCATCGACCTGAAGTACGCCCGGCAGGTGGCGGCGTACATCGAAAGCGACCACACGGAGGTCATCATCACCAGGGAGGACGTGCTTCGGGCGCTGCCCGCGGTGGTGGAGCTGCTCGGAACCTACGACATCACCACCATCCGCGCCAGCGTGGGCATGTACCTCGTCTGCAAGTACATCCACGAGCACACGGACGTGCGCGTGCTCCTCACCGGAGAGGTCTCCGACGAGCTGTTCGGCTACAAGTACACGGACTTTGCCCCCGATGCCGCCGCCTTCCAGCGCGAGGCGGAAAAGCGCGTGCGCGAACTGCACATGTACGACGTGCTGCGCGCCGACCGCTGCATCTCGGTCAACTCTCTGGAGGCGCGCGTGCCCTTTGGCGATCTGGCGTTCGTGCGCTGCGCCATGGCAATCGACCCGGCGCTGAAGATGAACCGCCACGGCATGGGCAAATACCTGCTGCGCAAGGCGTTCGCGGCGGACAAGCTCCTGCCGGAGAACATCCTCTGGCGGCAGAAGGCGGCCTTCTCGGACGCCGTGGGGCATTCGCTGGTGGACGACCTGAAGCAATTCGCCGAAGAAACCTATGCTGACGCGGAGGCGGCGGAAAAGTGCGCCCGCTACGCCCATGCCCGCCCCTTCACGAAGGAGAGCCTGCTTTACCGCGAGCTGTTCGAGCGCTTTTACCCCGGCCAGAGCCGCATGGTGGTGGACTTCTGGATGCCCAACCGCGACTGGCCCGGCTGCGACGTGGACGACCCCTCCGCGCGCGTGCTTGGGAACTACGGGGAAAGCGGCGTGTGAGGCGGCGGAGTTTGCGCCTGTCCCGACCGCGGGCAAGTGCGTTGCAGCCTCAGGCATTGCGGCGCTGACGGCGGCGCTTTGCAGAGGCGATCGACAGTCCATTATTTTTGGGAGCGTGAGTGCATGGATACTCGATACATCTTCGTGACCGGCGGCGTGGCCTCGTCGCTCGGAAAGGGCATCACCGCCGCCTCGCTGGGCAGGCTTTTGAAGGCGCGCGGCTATGCGGTGGTCATCCAGAAATTTGATCCCTATCTCAACATCGACCCCGGCACCATGAACCCCTATCAGCACGGCGAAGTCTTCGTCACCGAGGACGGCGCGGAGACCGATCTCGACCTCGGTCACTACGAGCGCTTCGTCGATGAAAACCTCACGCGCGATTCCTCCGTCACCTCCGGGCAGATCTTCTTCAGCGTCTTAAAGCGCGAGCGCGACGGCGGCTACCGCGGCGGCACCGTGCAGGTCATCCCGCACGTCACGGACGAGATCAAGGAAAAGATCCATCGCGTCGCCGAAAAGGCCGACGTCGTTATCACCGAGATCGGCGGCACGGTCGGCGACATCGAGGGACAGCCTTTCATCGAGGCCATCCGCCAGTTTCAATGGGAGGTGCCTCCGGAGCGCACGCTGTTCATCCACGTCACCCTCATCCCGTACCTGAAGACGTCGCAGGAACTCAAGACCAAGCCCACGCAGCACTCCGTCCGGGAACTGCAGGGCATGGGCATCCATCCCGGCATGCTCGTCTGCCGCAGCGACTATCCCATTCCGCCGGAGATGCGGGCAAAGCTCTCGCTGTTCTGCAACGTCCCCGCCAAGTACATCATCCAGAATCTCGACGCAGAATCGCTCTATCAGGTGCCGCTGATGCTGGAGGAGGAAAAATTCGCCGACAAGGTCTGCGAGGCGCTGCGCCTGCCCGTGCGCGAGCCGGACCTGCGGGACTGGACGGAGCTGGTCGACCGCTTCCAGCACCCCGAGCGCGAAGTGACCATCGCGCTGGTGGGCAAGTACATACAGCTTCACGACGCCTACCTCTCCGTGGCCGAGGCTCTGCGCCACGGCGGCATCGCCCACCGCGCCCGCGTGCGCATCCAGTGGGTGCAGGCGGACGAACTCACCGGGCCGGATGTGGATGTGGAGGCCGTCTTCCGGGGCGTTCACGGCATCCTCGTGCCCGGCGGCTTCGGC
>CALVPU010000084.1 GCA_944353735.1 uncultured Eubacteriales bacterium
GCAGTCCGCAGGCGTCTTTGGCAAGGAGAAGGCGACATACGATCAGTAGCCGTGACTGGCGTTCAGCCGTGCCCCCTTCGAACGTGCCACGCCCCGCCGGAACGCGCCAAGCCTCGCTAGAACATACCAAAATCGCCGCCGGGCGCTGGTCCGGCTCCGCGCGGCAGCGCATTCTGTCCAGCGTTGAGAACCAATTGCCAGCGCCTTCGGCGGCGCTCCTGAAAAATCCGGCCTTCGAAGCCGAGACGCTCCTTGCCCCGCCCCACCGGAACGCAGCAAGCCCCGCCGGAACGCGCCAAACGCCATCAGTGCCGGGACGCCCCTCGCCCCGCTCAGGCCTTCGGTGCGCCGGTCAGCAGGGCGACGGCGTGCAGCGCGCGGGAGCAGGCGGTGTAGAGGCGGCGGCGCTCGTCGTCGGTGCGCCCGGCGTCGGGCCAGACGACGATCACCGCGTCGAACTCCATGCCCTTGACGAGGTGGTAGCATGCGACGACGTTGTCCTCGACCTCGTAGGCGAGGTCGTCGCCGTCGAGCAGGTAGACGCCCTCGAGCCGCTCCGCCAGCGCCGCCGCCTGCGCGCGGGTGCGCGTGAGCACGGCGATGGAGCGCTGTCCTCCGGCGCGGAAGCGGGCGAGCGTGTCGCGCAGCAGCGCGTCGGAATACGCCGCCACCACGGCGGGTTCGCCCTCGCGCCCGATGGGATTGAGGCCGGGCGCGTCCGGCAGCAGCGATTCGCACAGCCGCGCGATGGGCAGCGCCGAGCGGTAGCAGCGGGTGAGGTTGAACACCGGCGCGTCCGGCGCGCCGAAGCAGGCGCCCCAGCCGGCGGGATCGCACGGCGGCATGCCCGGACAGGTGCGCTGCAGCGGATCGCCGAGCAGCGTGACCTCGGCGCGGGGATGGTAGGCGTGCAGCAGGTGGAGCGCGGTCTCGGAATAGTCCTGCGCCTCGTCGACCAGCAGGTGCACGATGCGCTTGTCCGGCTCGGCGAAGCCCAGGCGCACGAGCAGATACGCCTCCGCCACGGCGTCCTCCCACCAGACAATGCCGGCGGCGCGGTTGTCGCGAAAGGCGTCGCGCAGCGCCTTGGGCAGCTCCGCCAGCGCCGGCGCGAGCAGGTCGGCGGCGTCGGGCCGCAGCATCGCGCGCAGCTGCGCCCGCGCCGACTGCATCTGCTGCGCCGCCGCCATACGGCAGGCGTTGGCGAGCGCGCGACCGGAATAGCGCGCGCTCAGCTCCCGCTCGCTGCGGCGGCAGAGCTCGGCTTCCCAGTCGGCGAAGCGCGATTCCAGCGACGCGCCCATGCGCTCGAGCCGCTGCGCCGGCGTCAGCAGCGCCAGCTCGCGGGCGTACAGGGCGCGCAGCTCCTCCGCGCGCACCAGCGCGCCGCCCTCGAACGTCACGTCGGCGAACGCCGGTCCGAAGCGGTCGAAGCGGCACGCCTCGCGCTCGAGCAGGTGAAAAAACGACAGGCCGCACTTGTTCTCCACCGAGCGCGTGCGCAGCGCGACGTCCTCGTCGAGCAGGCGGTCGAGCTGGCGCACAGGTCCCTCGACCTTGCGCCCGAGCACGCCCTCGACGATCTCCTGCAGCGTGCGCGCGCGGATGTTCTCCTCGCCGAGCTCGGGCAGCACGGCGGAGATGTATTCGGAAAACGCCGTGCCGGGCGAGAGGATCTCCATCTGGGCGGCGGCGAGCGCGTCGCGGCGGCGGTAGAGCAGGTAGGCGGCGCGGTGCATCGCCACGCTGGTCTTGCCGGAGCCGGCGCCGCCGACCACGGACATCACCCGCGCGCCCTCGCAGCGGATGGCGGCGTTCTGCTCCGCCTGAATGGTGGAGACGATCTGGCGCATGTGGCGCGACGACGCGCCGGAGAGGATGTCCAGCAGCATGCCGTCGTCGATGCTCACATGGGTGTCGACGTAGAACTTCAGCTCGCCTTCCTCCATGCGGTACTGGCGCTTGAGCGTCATCGTGCCGCGCACCACGCCGGCGGGACAGGCGTAGCTCGCCTCGCCGGGCTGGGAATCGTAATAGAGGCTGCAGATCGGCGCGCGCCAGTCGTAGACCAGCGGCTCCTCGTCCTCGCCCGTCACGCCGTACAGCCCGATGACGATGCGCTCCGGCGCCGCGGCGCCGACCTCGGCGAAGTCGACGCGCGCGAAGAACGGCTCGCCGAGCATGCGGCGGGCGCGCGCGGACGTCTCGTTTGCGAACTGGCGGCGCGCGGTAAAGCGGTCGACGTCGGCGGAGAGCTGGCGCATCTCGCTGGGCGACAGCGCCGTGGGCCGCACGCGCAGCTCGTCCCAGGCGTCGGCGAGGATGGCGCGAATCGCCTCCGCGTGGCTGCCCGCCAGCGCCTCCGACTGCGCGATCAGCGCCGCGAGCCGCTCGCGCACGCGCGCGGTGTAGGCGCGCTCCGCCTCGAGTTCGATGGGGTCCATTCCGTCCAGTCGTTCCATAAGCTCCCTCCGTTCACGCCGGCGGCCTGCGCCGCGGGATACTCCCTTATTATAGCATGGCGCTGCGAAAAAGAAAAGCGAAAAAAGCTGCATAAAATCCGCCGCGCGGACTTTCCAATTGGCGCAAAATGCGCTATAATGGATGGAGATTCCGTTCGCGGGGAGAGGATCGCCATCATGAAATTCAGCTTTCGCAAGGACGCCCGGCGCATCCTGCTGGTGGTGCTGGGCTCGGCGCTGTTCGCCTTCAACATCAACACGTTCGTGCACACGGCGGGGCTGTTCCCCGGCGGGTTCTCAGGACTGACGATCCTGATCCAGTCCATCTGCGAGCGCTTTTTCGGCTTCACGCCGCCGTACACGCTGGTCAACCTGCTGCTCAACGCCTTTCCGGTGTACATCAGCTTCCGCTACATCGGCAAGAAGTTCACGATCCTGTCGTGCCTGTCGATCGTGCTCACCAGCGTGCTGACGGACATGCTGCCTGGCGCGGAGATCACCTCCGAGCCGATTCTGCTGAGCGTGTTCGGCGGGCTGATCAACGGCTGCGCGATCCTGCTGTGCCTGCTGGCGGGCGCGACCAGCGGCGGCACGGACTTCATCTCCATCTACCTTTCCGAGCAGCACGGCAAGGATTCGTTCAACCTGATCCTCGCCGGCAACGTGGTGATGCTGTCGGTGGCGGGCGTGCTGTTCGGCTGGGAGCGCGCGCTGTTCTCGATCATCTTCCAGTATGCCTCGACGCAGGTGCTGCACATGCTCTACAAGCGCTACCAGCGCCAGACGCTGCTGATCATCACCGACAAGCCCGACGAGGTCTATGAGCTGATCAAGGACATCACCCATCACGGCGCGACGCTGTTCAGGGGCGAGGGGCTGTACGAGCACCGCGAGCGCACGATGATCTACTCGGTGGTCGGCGCGGACGAGGTCAAGGAGGTCGTGGCGCGCGTGCGCACCGCCGACCCGCACGCCTTCGTCAACTCGATCAAGACCAACTCCCTGACCGGCCGCTTCTACCGCCGCCCGAACGACTGAAAAGCGCCCCGGCCTTGGCTGGCAGGCAATCAAGGGGCAGCAGCAAGGCACGCTGCCGCCCCGCACGATTATTGGATCGTGATTCCCACGTTCGAAGATGAAAATCCTGCAAAGGGCATTGGATATGCCCTTTGCAGGATTCAGCCCACTGCCCCCTGCGTTCACGCACGAACGCAGGGCTTTGTCAACGCTCTGAGCCCGGAACCTTTCGGTTCCGGGCTCCT
>CALVPU010000085.1 GCA_944353735.1 uncultured Eubacteriales bacterium
GTTCGGATCGACCACCCACAGCGGGTAGCGCTGAGCGAGGTCGCGGTACCAGATCAGGTTGGCGCTCTGCGCGCTGGCCTTGAGCATCGGCGCGACGCCGGTCGCCGCGGCGACAGTCGACAGAAACGCCTCGCCGACGGCGTTGATGGTCGCCACGTCCATGCCGCGAAAGTGGTCGAACAGCATCGCCGGGCGCATCGCGGCGCCGTGCCGCTCGACGGCGGAGAGAAAGAATTCCGCTTGGGCGCGCGCGGCTTCGGCGGTGCGCGCTGTGAGATAGTGGAAAAAGCCGATGTCCAGGTCCGCCGCGTCCGCCGCGCGCGCGTTGGCGTTGAGGCGGCAGTCGACGTAGTCGTCGCCGGCGGTAGCGCGCAGGTAGACCACGGAGAAGCCCGCGTCGCGCACGCGCTCGAAGTCCACCGATCCATCCGCTTCGCGGACGCTCACGCCCTGAATGGCGGCGTGCCCGAGCGGCAGGAGCGCCTCCGCCTGCCGGGAGGTCATGGTTTCCGTCATGCAATCACACCCTTTCCCCGCATCCTACGCGCTGCCTCGGGCGGATATGCCGCGCGGCGGGCGCATAGCTTGAAGGGCAGGGGAGGGAAGATGCGTGAAGAGGGAAGTTCAGCTGCGCGCGGCGGAGGTTGCCCGGCATATCCTCAAGACCGGCGCGACCGTGCGCGCCTGCGCCGACGCCTTCGGCGTGAGCAAGACGACCATCCACAAGGACGTTACCGAGCGCCTGATGCAGATCGATCCGTCGCTCGCCAGCGAGGCGCGCAAGGTGCTCGACGCCAACAAGTCCGAACGCCACATTCGCGGCGGAATGGCGACGCGGGAGAAGTACCGGCGCGCGCGCATAGAGCGCGGGGCAAAGGAGTGAGCGCCGGCGGCGTTTCCTGTAAAGACGCGGTTTGAGATATGCGCTTGCGGCGCCGGGCACGCCTCGCGTCTCGCCGCGGGAAACCCGCCACGGCGGCGAATGGGGCGAGCGAAGGCACGGCGGTTGGAAATGATGTCAGTGCCGCGGACTGCCGATATGTCCTCGCGGGAAATTCCGCCGCGGACGCCGAACGCCAGGGCACGGCTGCATGCACGCTGCCTTTCGTCAATGCGGCCTGTGCGGCGGAGAAGGACATTGAGGCCGTACATGATCGCGGTCATTGCAATCATGCTTGTGGGGGCGCTGGGAAGCGCATCGCAGGCGCCGTATTTTACAGCGGCAGCGTTGCTTTGCTGGCGGCATTGGCGTATAATGGTGCCGTTCGCCCGGCGGATCGGGTGGAAATTACTGCGTAGGCGCCCGGAAAGGGCGAAGGGGAGGATGCGGCGCATGGCAGCGGTACGGCAGCTTTTCAGGAAACAGACGGTCTTTTGCATCTCGTTGCTTCTGGCAATCGCATCGTCGGCGGTGGTCCTGCCGGATGCGGAATATCTCGCCTATCCCGACTACCGGACGCTGGCGCTGCTGTTCAGCTTGATGGTTATCGTCGCGGGCTTCCAGTCGCTGGGCGCGTTCGCGCGGCTGGGACGCGCGCTGCTGGCGCGGGCGCACGGGCTGCGTGCGCTCTCGGCGGTGCTGGTGGCGCTGTGCTTCTTTTGCAGTATGGTCATCACCAACGATGTGACGCTGATCACGTTCGTGCCCTTCACGCTGCTGGTCTTTCGCATGATCGGGCGCGAGGCGCGGGCGCTGCGGCTGGTGGTGTTGGAGACCATCGCGGCGAACCTCGGCAGCATGGCGACGCCCATCGGCAATCCGCAGAACCTCTACCTCTACTCGTCGTCGGGCATCGCCATGGGCGCGTTCATGCGCGCGGTGCTGCCATATGCGGCGCTGGCGCTGGCGCTGCTGCTCGCCGCGATCTTCTTGCAGAAGGACGAGCCCATCGCGCCGCCCGCCGGCATGGACGCCGGGACCGGCGGCGCGCTGTTTCCGGCGATGCTGCCGTATCTGGCGCTGCTCGCGCTGTGCCTGTTGGTGGTCTTTCACGTGCTGCCGTATCTGCCGGTGCTGGTCTGCGTGGCGGTGGTCGTGCTGGCGGTCAATCGCCGGCTGTACCGCTCGGTGGACTATTTCCTGCTGCTGACGTTTCTGTGTTTTTTTGTGTTCATTGGCAACCTGAAGCGCATCCCCGAAGTCAGCCGGCTGCTGACCTCGCTGGTCGCGGGACACGAACTGTGGGCGGGCGTGCTGGCGAGTCAGGTCATCAGCAACGTCCCCGCGGCAATCCTGCTGGCGGGCTTTACTGAGAATATTCCCGCGCTGCTCACCGCCGTGAACATCGGCGGCCTGGGCTCGTTGATCGCCTCGCTGGCGAGCCTGATCTCCTTCCAGTTTTACAGCCGCGAATACCCGGCGCAGAAGGGCGCCTTCCTGAAGTCGTTCACGCTCTGGAACGCGGCGTTTCTCGCGACGCTGTTGGCGCTGGCGTGCGCGATCGGCTGAGCGGCGCGAACTGTTTGCCAAAACAAAGCGCTCCCACCGGAAAACCGGTGGGAGCGCGCATTTTAAGGCATTTGCAGGCGAGGGACTCAGATCTCGTCGTCCTATTCGCTTCCGGCAGGGACGTCGGACGTGCCGCCATCCTCTGCGGACGGATCGCTATCCATGTCGGCGCCGTCGAGATCTTCCTCTTCCGCCTCGGCGCGGGCGACGCAGACCACCCGGCAGCCCTCGTCGACGCGCATCAGGCGCACGCCCTGCGTGTTGCGCCCGAGCACGGAGATGTCGCTGACGGGCATGCGGATGACGGTGCCGTCGTCGGTGATGAGGAGGATGTCCTCGTCGTCGTGTACCAGCAGCTGTCCGGCGAGCTGTCCGACCTTCGCGGTCAGGTTCATGGCCTTGATGCCCTTGCCGCCGCGGCTCTGTACGCGATACTCAGCCAACTCCGTGCGCTTGCCGTAGCCAAGCTCGGTGATGGACAGCACCAGCGCGCCTTCCTCGACGATCGACATGGCGACCACCGCGTCGCCGCCGTCGAGCTCGATGGACTTCACGCCCATGGCGTTGCGGCCCATCGGGCGCATGTCGCTCTCCGGGAAGCGGATCGCCATGCCGCTGTGCGTGCCGAGCAGCACCTCGCCGCTGCCGTCCGTCAGCGCCACGCCGATGAGGTCGTCGTCCTCGCGCAGCACCATGGCGATCAGGCCGGACTTGCGCAGGTTGGTGAACTCGCTCAGTTCCGTGCGCTTGATGATGCCGTTCTTCGTCGCCATGACGAGGTAGTGACCGGGCACCTTCTCTGCCGGCACCGGCAGCATCGCCGTGACCTTCTCGCCGGGATCGAGCTGCAGCAGGTTGATGATTGCCGTGCCGCGCGCCGTGCGCCCCGCTTCGGGAATCTCGTAGCAGTTGAGCTGGTAGACGCGACCACGGTTGGTAAAGAACATCAGCGGGTCGTGCGTCGAGGTGACGTACATCTGCTCGACGAAGTCCTCCTCGCGGGTGGTGGCGCCGACGATGCCCTTGCCGCCGCGGCGCTGCGCGCGGTAGGTGTCCTTGGGCAGGCGCTTGACATAGCCGTAGTGCGTCAGCGTGACGACCATGTCCTCCTCGTCGATGAGGTCGAGCATGTCGATTTCGCCGTCCATGGCGGTGATCTCGGTGCGGCGCTCGTCGGCGTACTTGCGGCGGATCTCGGTGATCTCGTCGCGGATGATGCCGAACACGAGCTGTTCGTCGGCGAGCACGCTGCGATAATAGGCGATCAGCTTTTGCAGCTCCGCGTACTCCGCCTCGAGCTTGTCGCGTTCCAGTCCGGTCAGGCGCTGCAGGCGCATGTCGAGAATGGCCTGCGCCTGCCGCTCGGTCAGGCCGAAGCGGGTCATCAGGCCGTCGCGGGCATCCTGTGGCGTGCGGCTGCCGCGGATCAGGGCGATGACCTCGTCGATGTTGTCCAGCGCGATGAGCAGGCCTTCCAGAATGTGGCTGCGCGCCTCGGCCTTGTCCAGATCGTACTTCGTGCGCCGGCGGATGACGTCCTCCTGATGCTCGATGTAGTGGTGGATCATCTGCTTGAGCGACAGCACCTTCGGTACGCCGTCCACCAGCGCGAGCATGATCACGCCGAACGTGTCCTGCAGCTGCGTGTGCTTGTACAGCGTGTTGAGCACGACGTTGGCGTTGGTGTCGCGCTTGAGCTCGATGACGATGCGCATGCCCTTGCGGTCGGACTCGTCGCGGATATCGGAGATGCCGTCGACGGTCTTTTCGTGCACCATCTCGGCGATCTTCTCGATCAGCTTGGCCTTGTTGACCATGTAGGGGATCTCGGTGACGACGATGCGGTGGCGGTTGCCGGGCATCTCCTCGATCTCGCTCTTGGCGCGCACGATGACGCGGCCGCGACCTTCGTGATAGGCGTCGTAGATGCCGCGCCGACCGAGGATGACGCCGCCGGTGGGGAAGTCGGGTCCCTTGATGTGCTGCATCAGGTCGTCGACGGTGCAGTCGGGATTGTCCAGCATGCAGACCACACCGTCGATGACCTCGCCCAGATTGTGCGGCGGGATGTTGGTCGCCATGCCGACGGCGATGCCGGACGAGCCGTTGACCAGCAGGTTCGGGAAGCGTGCCGGCATGACCGCAGGCTGCATCAGCGTTTCGTCGAAGTTGGGGTAAAAGTCGACGGTCTCCTTTTCGATGTCGCGCACCATCTCCATCGACAGCTTCGACAGGCGCGCCTCGGTATAGCGCATCGCGGCGGCGCCGTCGCCGTCGACGGAGCCAAAGTTGCCCTGTCCTTCGACGAGCAGGTAGCGCGTGGAGAAGTCCTGCGCCAGACGCACCATGGCGTCGTAGACGGAGGAATCGCCGTGCGGGTGGTATTTGCCGAGCACGTCGCCGACGATGCGCGCGGACTTGCGGAAGGGCTTGTCCGGCGTGACGCCGAGCTCGTTCATGGCATAGAGGATGCGGCGATGCACGGGCTTGAGGCCGTCGCGCACGTCGGGCAGCGCGCGGCTGACGATGACCGCCATCGCATAGGAAATAAACGATTTTTTCAGCTCGTCCTCGATGTTGAGGGGCATGATATGACCGATGTTTTTGTCGTCCGTCAAGGCACTGTCCTCCGTTTCGTCAGATATCCAGGTCGGCGACCAGCTTGGCGTTCTCTTCAATGAACTCCTTGCGCGGCTCGACCTTGTCGCCCATCAGCAGCGTGAACAGCTCGTCGGCGGCGATGGCGTCCTTCATCTCGACGCGGTACATGCTGCGCGTTTCGGGGTTCATGGTGGTCTCCCACAGCTGTTGATAGCTCATCTCGCCCAGGCCCTTGTAGCGCTGGATGTCGGGCTTGGCGTCGCGACCGATCTCGTCGAGCACGCGCTGCAGCTCCTCGTCGGAATAGACATAGCGCTCCGTCTTGCCGCGCGTGACCTTGTAAAGCGGCGGCTGGGCGGCCTAGACATAGCCATCTTCGATCAGCTTGGGCATGAAGCGGTAGAAGAACGTGAGCAGCAGGATGCGGATGTGGCTGCCGTCGACGTCGGCGTCGGTCATGCAGACGATGCGGTGATACCGCAGCTTCGCCGGATCGAAGCTGTCGCCGAATCCCGCGCCGAAGGCGGTGATCATCGCCTTGATCTCGGCATTGGACAGCGCGCGGTCGATGCGCGTCTTTTCCACGTTGAGAATCTTGCCGCGCAGCGGGAGGATCGCCTGGAAGTGGCGGTCGCGGCCCTGCTTGGCGCTGCCGCCGGCGGAATCGCCCTCGACGATGAAGATCTCGCACTTGGACGGATCGCGCTCGGAGCAGTCCGCCAGCTTGCCGGGCAGTGCCGCGGACTCCAGCGCTGTCTTGCGCCGCGTCAGGTCGCGCGCCTTGCGCGCCGCCTCGCGCGCCCGCGCCGCGGAAAGACACTTGTCGAGCACGGCACGCGCCGCCGCCGGCGTCTCCTCGAAGTACGTCGCCAGCTTTTCACTCACCAGCGAGTCGACCAGCGGGCGGATCTCGGAATTGCCGAGCTTGGTCTTGGTCTGCCCCTCGAACTGCGGCTCGATCAATTTGACCGACACCACTGCCGCAAGGCCCTCGCGCACGTCCTCGCCGTTCAGATTCTGGTCGGCGGACTTGATCGCGCCGGTGCGGCGACCGTAGTCGTTGATCACGCGCGTCAGCGCGTTGCGGAAGCCCGCCAGATGCGTGCCGCCTTCGGGCGTGTAGATGTTGTTGGCAAAGGAAAACACGTTTTCGTTGAAGCCGTCGTTCCACTGCAGTGCGACCTCGACGGTCGAGCCGTTTTTGAAGCCCTCGATGTAGATCGGGTCCTTGAACAGCGGCTCCTTGTTCTTATTCAGGTATTCGACGAACGACACGATGCCGCCCTCGTAGTGGTACGTGCGCTCGACGTGCGGCTCGACGCGCTCGTCCACCATGGTGATGCGCACGCCCTTGTTCAGAAACGCCATTTCGCGCATGCGCGTCTTGAGCACGTCGAAGCTGAAGTCGCCCGTCTCAAAGATGCCCGGCTCCGGATCCTCGCCGGTCTTGACGTCCGGCCAGAAGGTGATGGTCGTGCCGGTGCGTTCGGTTTCGCCCACGACCTTGAGGTCGTAGAGGATTTTGCCGCGCTCATACTCCTGCTGGTAGATCTTGCCGTCCTGATAGACGTTCACTTGCAGGTGCCTCGACAGCGCGTTGACGACCGACGCGCCCACACCGTGCAAGCCACCGGAGACCTTGTAGCCGCCGCCGCCGAACTTGCCGCCGGCATGCAGCATCGTCAGGCAAACCTCGACCGCAGGACGACCGACCTTCGGATGGACGCCCACCGGAAAGCCGCGTCCGTTGTCCGCCACGGTCACGGAGCCGTCGGCATGGAGCGTGATGAGGATCGTGTCGCAGAAGCCGGCAAGCGCCTCGTCGATGGCGTTGTCGACGATCTCGTATACGAGGTGGTGCAGGCCGCGCTCGTCCGTCGAGCCGATGTACATGCCCGGACGGCGGCGAACCGCCTCCAGACCCTCGAGGATCTGGATCTGGCTTTCATCGTAATGGTTTTCGTGATTCTGATTCATGGCATTCCCTCACACCGCGCAGGGCGCGTTCGATGAATTTTTCTACTATATTATTATACCACTTTTCGTCATCTTTTTCCAGCCCTATTGGCGTCCCGAGCAAACTTTAACCAATTTCTCCACGGGACTTAATTCAGCTTTGGGCGCGGCTGCAAAACGGGGCGCATTTTGCCTTCGCCGGTTGCGGTCTTAACACGGGAGGATTATAATTTTGGCGCAGAAGGAGGCGATGGGCATGGTTCGATTGCTCTCGATGGACCTCGACGACACGCTGCTGCGCACCGACAAGACGATCTCCGAACGCACGCTCGGCGTGCTCAGCCGCTGCCGGCAAAGGGGTGTGCGGATCGCGTTCAACACTGCGCGCGGCGAGTCGCGCTGCCTGCCGTTTATTGCGCGGGTACAGCCGGACTTTGTCATTTCCAGCGGCGGCGCGATGATCACGCAGGGCGGAAAGCGGCTGTTTGTCCTCGCGTTCACGCCGGCGGAGACGCGGCGCCTGATTGCGCTGGGGCAGGAAACGGCCGGAGAGATTGCCATCGATACCGAAACGCGCTATTACACCAACTCCGAAGAGGGCGCCCGCCGGCTTCCGCCAGACTGGGGCGAGGCAATTTATACCGACTACGCGGACTTTGCCGAACCGGCGCTGAAGCTGTCCATGCAGCTGCCCGATTCTGCTGCCGCCGAGCGGATCGCCGCCCAAGTGGGCTGCGGCTGGCTGGGTTTTGCCGGCAGTTCATGGTACAAGTTCGCCCGCCATGGCGCGACCAAGGAAAGCGCGCTCGAGTGGCTCGCCGCGCGGCTGGGCATCTCCATGGAGGACGTCGCCGCCTTCGGCGACGACTTCAGCGACATCGGCATGCTCCGGTGCTGCGGCGCCGGCGTCGCCATGGCAAACGCCGTCTCTGAGGTCCAGGAGGCCGCCAGCGCCGTCACCGCCAGCAACGATGACGACGGCGTCGCTCAGTGGATCGAGCGGCATGTCCTGCAGTGATTCCGTCCACCGGAAAAGCCTCGTCCACCCTTCGCCGTCCACGGCGGAACAGCTCCCCGGACCTGCAGGCCGGCGCAGCTTGACAAGGGGGTTCATGAGGGATGTGTCCCTTCGCGTGGTCCGGGAGCGACGCCCCCGAGAAAGGAGTTTCGGGATATGAACATTCGCGCCATGCTGCGCGCCCACATGATCGCAACGGAACTCACGGCGCTGATTCGCGAGGCGGGACTGTCGCGGTGCGCGGCGTTCATTCAGCACGGCGATACCTCCTGCCTGCTGCATTGCGTGGCGGTGGCGTTCTACAGCGCGCTGCTGCTGGATGTCCTGCGCGTGCGCTATGACCGCCGGGCGCTCGTCCGCGGCGCGCTGCTGCACGACTTCTTTCTGTACGATTGGCATCGCCGCCGGCGCGCGCCCGGCGAACCGCTCCACGCATTCCATCACCCGCTGGCGGCGCTCGAGAACGCGCGCGGGCACGTTGCCCTGACCGACAAGGAAGCCGACATCATCCGCAAGCACATGTTTCCTGTGACGCCGACGCCGCCCGCGTCGCGGGAAGGACTTGCCGTGTGCCTGACCGACAAGCTCTGCGCGCTGTACGAAGGGCTGTGCCGCAATACCTATCCGACGCTGCGCCGCCTCTACGCGCGCATGCTCGAGGAGCCGGAACTGCCGGCGAACGATGGGCAGTAAGCTACCCGACCGGCACGGCGAGCAGGGAATGACGTGCGGAAACGCACCGGCGCTTTCCGACGCATGGCGATTGCGGGCGGACAAAGCGCAGCGGATTTTGCATAGTTCGCTGAAAGACCGACGCGACGGTCCCGGGCGTAGGATTGCGCCGGGAACGACCGGCCCTGACGGGGCTTTCCAAGGAACACGCTCAGACCGTCAGACGGCATTTTGCGGCAATCGAGGGCGCCTGTTGCGGCTGAAAGATGTATGTACGGGAAAAGCGGCGGCGCGCCGCTGAAACCGTCGCGCCTTCATCCGGCGCATGGATGGAACGCGCCGCAAATTTCCGCGCGGAAAAATCAAAAACGGGCTTGACAAATCCTGTGCGGTGCGGTATAATATCCTTCGTTGATTGTCACAGACTGCGATCACGGCGAAGTCGCGATTGTGCGGGCGTGGCGGAATGGCAGACGCGCCAGACTTAGGATCTGGTGTCGCAAGGCGTAAGAGTTCGAGTCTCTTCGCCCGCACCAGTGTCCACTCTGGAATCTGTGTTGTGCGGTAGTAGCTCAGTTGGTAGAGCGCCACCTTGCCAAGGTGGAGGTCGCGAGTCCGAGTCTCGTCTACCGCTCCATAAGCACCATTAGCTCAGTTGGTAGAGCACCTGACTCTTAATCAGGGTGTCCAGGGTTCGAGCCCCTGATGGTGTACCACCTAATCACCCATGTTTTGATACAAGGCATGGGTGATATTTTTTGCATTTGTGAAGGGATTAAGCGTCAGATTACCGGGATAATTTGCTATATTCTTCCTTCTGCTTGCAAGAAATCGAATATATCGCGTCATTTGGCTGGATAGGAGCTTTCCCTGTCCGGCCTTCTTGCCTCCAAACCGGGGCACTTTTTTAGCAAAACGCCTGCCGTTTTCGCAAAAATGCACCCACTATGGACGATTTGGGCAAAACGTCCCGAGTATGGGAGAATCGTCCATAGTATGAAATTCGCCGTATTTCGATGATTAGAATTTATTGAACGGCATGTGTTTTCCATGGTGCAGGAATAATGTTTCATCTTGTCTCTTTCCCATATCATTGATTATCATGGGTATTATCAAGCGACAATCCGTCGATTTATGCGATCAAAAAGCTAATATATAAGCCAAACCTTACACGCCCACCAAAACTCCGTGCCATTATTCGACGGATTGCCCACTTGCAGTTTACCGGCACGAGAGTTAACATCACACAAACCAATTCAGGAGTGTGATGTGTGTGGAAGAATTTCTCCGAAAGCTCAGTGCCTATATTGCGGAGCATCCTCCGGTTCTACATTCCGAAGATGCCGATACGATTCTGGATGCTCTGTTCTGGGCATACAGTGAAGCGGCGTGCGCTGATAGTCAAACTGTCCTGCAATACAACGAGAACCTGAACCGCCTGCTGAATGGTCTTCCTGTAGAGCGTGCAAACACAATCATTGACACCGTGAATGACCTGTGCTGGGAGCACGAGCGACTCGGATTCATCAACGGATTCAGGATCGGTATGCGCCTGGAACAGGAAATTGCGCAATAACCTCTCCCGCATATACCTGCAAAGACAATGACAGACCATCGATCAAGAAAACAGCACAGGGTAGCCACGGTAGCCACAGTAGCCACTATTTTGCAGACACACATGAACATATATAGGAAATATTCTGGATCAGGAAGGACGATCTTATATTTTTCCCATATGAAGAGTATACCTGTGGTTACGTGGCTACTGTGGCTACCTATGGCTGAAAGCTCTTGCAAACACGGCATTTTTGAGGTATCCACTCCAAAAACCGAGTGGTTACCAGTGGCTACCTTGAAGGAAGGGAAATGAATTGGCGCGTCAGAAACACGGTTTATGAAACTTATCTTGACATTCTCCGGGGGTTGAGTGAGTAATGTCATACCCCAAGGAGAAGGAGGATCACATCATGATTCTGAACACCCACCCCAACGACCGGAAAGAGATGGTCAAGGCGATTTCGGAGCTGACCGGCCTTGAAGCCACTTATCTCTACATGCCGACCTGTGCATATCAGATCGGGCTTGTCACCTTCAACCGCGATGGAAGTATCAGCTGTGATGATGCAGCGATGGTCGAAACCATTCGCCCCATGCTGATCAAGCGCGGCTGGCTGGACGCGGAGCAGGAAACGGAGAAATCCCCTGCAAATTCCGAAGCGCCCGCCAGCGTCAGAGAGATAAAGATAACCATGCCGATCGAGGGCTGGACGGTCAGTCAGATGACTATGAATAACCCCTAGCACGCCGCTGAATATCGGCTCGAAGCATTTGGAAGCTGTCCCGGACTGACAGAGCTCTGGACTAAGCCCTTTCAGGCGAAATACGCCGCTGTGGACGGCGCGGTGCTGATCCGATTCAGGCGCGACGCGAATGGCGACCTTCAGGTAGCCGCAAACATCATGGAGAAATAAGGCGAAAGGATTCTCAAGCGTCAGGCAGAAATGCCCGGCGCTTTTTCTTGTCGGCCATCACACGATTTTCAATCGCGCGCTGGCTACGCTCGGCGATTGCCAGCAATCGCTCTCGCTCGTCGGACTGCGTCCTCCCTCCTTTGCCCACGTCGCGCCCACGTTTGGCCCACATGAGGCTTCACCGCCGCCGCTGGGATTGTTCCCCGACCCTCGTTCCTGCGCCCGACACGGGGCCAGCGTGGGGCTTGATCCAAAAGCTCCCACAACGAGAAAAACCGCCCCATGCGGAGCGGCATTCTCATGAAGGATGCGCATTATTTCCAATAATGGCCTTGAGGAATGTGATTGAAAACGGCTATCGCTTCTCTGAACCGGAGGCTGTCAGAGAGGATCGCCACCGCTATCAGGCAATGAACAGCACGGTGATCAC
>CALVPU010000086.1 GCA_944353735.1 uncultured Eubacteriales bacterium
CTCGGGCTGGTTGAGCAGCCGGAACGCCATCAGCGGCGTGTCGGCGTTGACGGAAAGTCCGCCGGTGATGTACACCCGCGTCTCGCCCACGGTCGACAGCCCTGAGACATCCTCCTGCGCGGGGAACCAGCCGTTGCGCGGCATCGAATCGTCGGGAATATAGAACGCGCCCAGCAGCGGCAGCTGCCACACACCGCCGCAATAATGCCCGGCGAGCACCAGCTCCGGCGCGCCGAGATAGCGCCCTTCGTCGGAACTGTGCGAGGCGGCGGCGCGGAGAATGTCGTCCGACGGCACCTGATGCGCCAGCGAAAGGTAGAAGTCGCCGTCCTCCATCGCCGAAAAGGCGTTGTAGAAGTTCTGCGCGATGCGCTGGCGATAGCTCGTCACCGGCAGCGTGTCGTAATCCACCTGCAGTCCGGCAAGCACGCCTTCCTCCTCCTGTTCCATCTGCGACTGCCATGTGGCGAGGAATTCGCCCGCCTCGACGTTCAACAGCGTGGACGGCGCAATCCAGATCGTGCTCTCGCCGACGTCGAGCCGCACCGGCGAATCGACATACGTCGCGCCGCGCTCGATCGCGCCGAGAATCCAGTCCTCCAACACGATCTGCGAGAGCGTGCCGGTGATGTCGCGCGGCGTGTCGACGTAGGGGCCGGGATCGGAATCGCCGCAGATGAAGTACATATCCGTGCCGGCGAGCCCGTTGAGGAGCTCGTAGAATGGCTCCGGATCGCCGCCCGCGCCGACCATGTCGCCCAGAAAGAACACCGCGTCGTAGTCCAGATTGTTGATTGTGCGCAGCAGCGCGCTCTGCTCGTCGCCGAAGCGCCTGCCGTTGAGGTCGGAGATCGCGAGGATGCGGAAATCCTCCAGATCGTCCTCAAGGCCGACCACGGTGACCGTCGCCTCGCGGACGGCGATGTTGCTGTTGTTGAAGAATACCAGCACGATCACCGCCAGCGCCGCCGCCAGCGCGATGATCGCGCGCAGCGAAAGCCGTCTGCCGAGCACATGGATGACGCGCCGGTCCTCGGAATCGACGGCGATCTCCAGCAGCTTGCGCGGCTGGCGATAGGTGCGGTTCGCGCCCAGCGCGCGCAGCCGCGCCGCCAGCGTCGGGCGCTTGCGCTTCTTGCCGGACGCCTTCTTTTCGGATGCCTTCCTGCCGGAGCGCCTTTTGCCGGAAGCCGCCCGCGGCGGCGCGCCCTTCGAGCCAGCGCCGCCCGCCGCGTCTTTCGCTGCAGGCTCGCCGCCACCCGCCGTTTCGCCGCCGGATGGACGCGCCTTCTTTTTCTTGCGGCGCCGGATGGGGATGTCCGTCTCGTCGCCGTACACGTCGGCGGCGTCGCGCAGCACGTCCTCTTCCGGAGCGCGTTCCGGCGCCGCGTGCTTGCCGACGCGCCTCTTCTCTTCGGGTCCCTGCATTTCGCTCTCCCTCTGCATCGAAAGTGACAAAGCGGCTCGCGCCGCCGGGCATTCATACACTTTATTATAAACCGACTTGGCGCCGGAGGCAAGCGCCCGCCGGTTATGTTACCGCAAAGACACACCGCCGCCACAAATCCGCGGCTCCATTTTGTTTAGTTCCACTGAACTTTTGATCGCATAATACAACTACACAGACATTTAACACGGCAAATCCATCCGAATGTATTGACAATTGGCCTGCAGGATGGTTTAATATAAATCGTTTCGCTGTTTAGTAATTTTAAACCGACCCGAACGGGAAGGAAGCGTTGTCTTTTGGAGATCGGAAAGAAGATCCGGCGCTTGCGCCTGCAGCGCGGGCTGACGCAGGAAGAGCTGGCGGACCGCTGCGAGCTATCCAAGGGGTTCATCTCGCTGCTCGAGCGCGATCTGACCTCGCCGTCCATCGCCACGCTGATAGACATCCTCGAGTCGCTCGGCACGGACCTGAAGACCTTCTTCAGCGAAACCGGCGACGAAAAGCTCGTGTTCGGCGAGGACGACATCTTCGTCAAGGAGGACGCCGAGGGCATCCGCGGACGCATCCGCTGGCTGGTGCCGTCGGCGCAGAAGAACCAGATGGAGCCGATCATGCTCGAGCTCGGTCCCGGCGGCGAGACCGCCGAGGACGACCCCCACGAGGGCGAGGAATTCGGCTATGTGCTCTCCGGCACGCTGAAAATCGTGCTGGGCGACCGCATCGAGCGCGTCAAGCGCGACGAGAGCTTTTACTTCCGGCCGACCGCGCCGCACAAGCTGGTCAACGCGGGCAAGGCGCCCTGCCGCGTGCTGTGGGTCTCCACGCCGCCGTCGTTCTGACGCCCGCCGCCACATGGAATCGCTTCGCGAGGAGGACGAACGCTATGGTTCAGGATACGCGCTTGATTGAGCTCAAGGGCATCAGCAAGTCCTTTGACGACACGCAGGTGCTGCACAGCATCGACCTGTACATCCGCAAGTGCGAGTTCATCACCCTGCTGGGCCCCTCGGGCTGCGGCAAGACGACGCTGCTGCGCATCATCGGCGGCTTCGAGACGCCGGACGAGGGACAGGTGCTGTTCGAGGGCGCCGACATGGCGAACGTGCCGCCGTACCGCCGCCGCATCAACACGGTCTTTCAGAAGTACGCGCTGTTCAGCCACCTGAACGTATTCGACAACATCGCCTTCGGCCTCAACCTCAAGACGCCGGAAGCGCTGGGCGTCAAGACGCGCCGCCAGAAGCGGGAAGAGATCGCCCGCCGGGTCGGTCGCATGCTCAAGCTGGTGAAGATGGAAGGCTACGAAAAGCGCTCCATCGACCAGCTCTCCGGCGGTCAGCAGCAGCGCATCGCCATCGCCCGCGCGCTGGTCAACGAGCCGGAAGTGCTCCTGCTCGACGAGCCGCTCGGCGCGCTGGACCTCAAGCTGCGCAAGGAGATGCAGGTGGAGCTCAAGGCGATGCAGCAGCAGCTGGGCATCACGTTCATCTACGTCACGCACGATCAGGAGGAGGCGCTGACCATGTCGGACACCGTCGTCGTGCTCAACGGCGGCCGCATCCAGCAGATCGGCGAACCGAAGCGCATCTACGATGAGCCGAAAAACGCCTTCGTCGCCGATTTCATCGGCGAGAGCAACATCCTCTCCGGCATCATGCGCGAGGACTGCCTGGTGGAGATGCTGGGCGTGGAGTTCCAGTGCGTCGACGAGGGCTTCGCCAAGGACGAGCCGGTCGACGTGGTCGTGCGCCCGGAGGACGTGATGATCGTCGGCGAAGACGTGGGCATGCTGACCGGCACGGTCGAGAGCGTGATCTTCAAGGGCGTGCACTACGAGATGATGGTCAACACCGGCGCCATGCGCTGGAAGGTACACTCCACGACGATGCAGCCCGCCGGCAGCCGCGTGGGCATGAGCATCGTGCCGTTCAACATCCACATCATGCGCAAGGAGGCGTGAGCGATGAAGCGATCCTGGTATGCCGCGCCCTACGCCGTATGGATGGCGCTGTTCACGATCGTGCCGCTGCTGCTGGTGTGCTACTATGCCTTCACGACCCGCTCCGGCGCCTTCACCACCGAGAACCTCACCCGCATATTCGACTACGCCCCCGTGCTGTTCGACAGCCTGCGGCTGGCGCTGTACTGCACGGCGCTGTGCCTGCTGATCGGCTATCCGGCGGCGTACTTCATGGCCAGCCGCGATATGTCGCGCAGCCAGAGCCTTGCCGTGCTCATCCTGCTGCCGATGTGGATGAACTTCCTGCTGCGCACCTACGCGATGATGACGCTGTTTGAGAACAACGGCGTGCTCAACACGCTGTTCGAGGCGCTGGGACTGCCCCGCCAGCAGATGATCGGCACCGAGGGCGCCGTGCTCGTCGGCATGGTGTACAACTTCCTGCCGTTCATGGTGCTGCCGATCTACACGGTGCTCAAGAAGCTCGACCCGCGCGTGATCGAGGCCGCGGAGGACCTGGGCGCGAACCCGGTGCGCGTGGTCACGCGCGTGGTGCTGCCGATGTCGGTGCCGGGCATCGTTTCAGGCATCACGATGGTGTTCATGCCCGCGGTGACGACGTTCGCCATCTCGCGGCTGATGTCCTCCGGCATGATCTACCTGATGGGCGACATGATCGAGGAGTTCTACATCACCATGAACAACCGCAATGTCGGCAGCGCCATGTCGCTGGTGATGATGGTGCTGATCCTGATCTCCATCGGCTTTTTGCGCAAGGCAGACCCCGAGGGTCAGGGAGGTGGCCTATGGTGAGAAAGAGCCGCGGCGCCGTAAAGGCGTTCAAGTGGACCTATCTGGCTCTGGTGCTGGCGTTTCTGTATGTGCCCATCGCGGTGATGATCGCGCTGTCGTTCAACGCCTCGGTTTCCCGCGCCGAGTGGACGGGCTTTACCTTCGACTGGTACGCCAAGCTGTTTGAGAGCGACGCCATCCTCGCCGCGTTGGAAGTGACCATTGAGGTCGCGCTGGCGGCGACCGCCGTGTCCACCGTGCTCGGCACGCTCGGCGCGATCGGCATGCACGCCATGAAAAAGGGTTGGGCGTCGCTGCTGCTCAACCTATCCTACCTGCCCATGACCACGCCCGACATCGTCACCGGCGTCTCGCTGATGCTGATGTTCATCTTCATGA
The DNA here is from genome assembly GCA_944353735.1 of uncultured Eubacteriales bacterium. Lineage (GTDB taxonomy): Bacteria > Bacillota > Clostridia > Christensenellales > Aristaeellaceae > Faecivicinus. Next base: position 4,602 of record CALVPU010000086.1, read on the forward strand.
AGATCCCGCTGGGCAAGGGCACGATGCTGATGGCGCACATCGCCTTCGACACGCCCTACGTGCTCTTCGCGGTGATGCCGCGCCTCAAGCAGATGAACCCGAACCTCTATGAGGCGGCGCTCGATTTGGGCTGCCATCCGCTGAAGGCGCTGTACAAGGTCATCCTGCCGGAGATTCTGCCCGGCGTCGTGACCGGCGCACTGCTGGCGTTCACGATGTCGCTGGACGACTTTGTCATCTCCTACTTCACCTCCAGCACCGACCAGAACCTGTCGATGGTCGTCTATTCCGCCGCCCGCCGCGGCGTCGAGCCGACGATGTACGCGCTATCGACGCTGATGTTCCTCGTCATACTGGCGCTGCTGCTGATCGTCAACCGCCGCTCCAGCCTGGAAAAGATGTGAAGCAAGACCGGCTCGCGCCCTGCGCCGACCGGATTGCCATAGAGATCTGCCCGAACCAAAGGAGGAGATTCCCATGAAGAACCTTTCCCGCGCGTTCCTCGCCGTGCTCCTGGCGCTGGCGATGGTGCTCGCACTGACCGCGTGCTCCGGCGGCAAAGCGCCGGAAGCCACCGCCGCGCCGACCGAAGCCGCCACGGAAGCGCCAACCGAGGCCCCCACCGAGGCCCCGACTGAGGCGCCCACCGAGGCCCCGACTGAGGCCCCCACCGAGACCCCGACTGAGACCTCCACTGAGGCCCCGACCGAGGATCCGACCGAAGCGCCGACCGAGGAACCCGCCGAGGAACCCGCCGTCGCCGCGATGTCCCTCGAAGCCGAGGAGCCCGCCGAGGCCACCGAGGAACCCGCCGAAGCCACCGAGGAGCCCGCCGAGGCCACCGAGGAGCCCGCTGAAGCTACCGAGGAACCTGTCGAGGCCACCGAGGAGCCCGCTGAAGCTACCGAGGAGCCCGCCGAGTCCACCGAGGAGCCCGCTGAAGCTACCGAGGAGCCTGTCGAGGCCACCGAGGAGCCCGCTGAAGCTACCGAGGAACCGGCCGAGGCCACCGAGGAGCCTGTCGAGGCCACCGAGGAGCCCGTCGAAGCTACCGAGGAGCCTGTCGAGGCCACCGAGGAGCCCGTCGAGGCTACCGAGGAGCCTGTCGAGGCCACCGAGGAGCCCGCCGAAGCTACCGAGGAGCCTGCGGACGAGCCTGCCGAGGCGGAAGCCGTCGAGGAGCCGGTCTATGACTTCACTGGCACGACGCTGACCGTGTTCAACTGGTACGACTACATCGACCCGGCGGTCATCGACCTGTTCGAGGAGGAGACCGGCGCCACGGTCGAGTACGTCAACTTCACCACCAACGAGGAGATGTACACCAAGCTCGAGGCGGGCGCCGCGAACTACGACGTCATCTTCCCCTCCGACTACATGATCGAGCGCATGATCGCCAACGACATGCTCGAGGAACTCGACACCGCGAACATGCCGCACCTCTCCGGCCTGATCGAATGGCTCAAGACCACCGACTACGATCCTGAGGGCAAGTACTCCGTGCCGTACATGTGGGGCACGCTGGGTATCCTCTACAACACGGAGATGGTCGACGGTCCGGTCGACAGCTGGGACGTGCTGTTCAGCGACGAGTACGCCGGCTCCGTGATCATGATGAACTCGCAGCGAGACACCATCGGCCTGGCGCTGAAGGCGCTCGGCTATTCGATGAACACCCGCGACGAATCCGAGCTCAACGAAGCCCGCGATCTGCTCATCAAGCAGAAGCAGGACGGCGTCACCTCCGGCTACCTGCTCGACGAGACCAAGGACAAGATGGTCGGCAACGAGGCGGCGCTGGCAGTGGTCTACTCCGGCGACGCGCTCTACGCCATGGACAAGAACGAGGCGCTGGACTACGCCGTGCCGAACGAAGGCAGCAACATCTGGGTCGACGGCATGTGCATCCCCAAGGGCAGCGAAAACAAGGCCTGCGCCGAGGCGTTCATCGACTTCATGTGCCGCGAGGACATCGCGCAGATGAACATGGACTACATCTTCTACTCCTCCCCGATCCAGTCCGTCGCCGACAGCACGCTGGACGTGGACGAGCGCATCTACAACGTGATGAATCCTTCCGAGGAAGTGGTCGAGCGCTGTGAGTTCTTCCACGACATCACCGACGCCATGGACCTGTACGAATCCATCTGGATGGACATCCGCCTCACGCGCTGACGTCCAACGCAATCGACCGCGCCCCACGGCACTTTGCCGTGGGACGCTTTTTCATGCGCTTGCGCAAATAGGGCACGCTCAAAGTCACGAGCCGGCTCCAGTGACGCGCGCAGGCGCGGATCGACCGAATTGCGTCTCCCCTAGCCGTGCCGCTTTTCCGAGCGGTCTCTTCCGCAGATGGCAAATGGCTGCTCCCGCGGACAAAGCCGTGAGGACAGCCATTCGTTTCCGCACGCGCGGCGCACGGCAGGCGTGCGGAACCACGTCTGTAGGGAAGATGATGTCGGCACCCATCCGATTCCGCAGACGCGCTGAATCCTCCAACAAGAGACCGAGACCATTGGTGCGCACCTTGCTCCGGCAGGCGCGCAGCGCTCCGCAAGCGTGCGGAACCACTCCCGTAGAAAGATGGCATCGGCGGCGCACTCGATTCCGCAGGCGCGTCCTGCCCTGTAGGCGTGCCGAAGCCACCAGCAGGAGGCAGAGGACGTCGGTGCGCACTCGATTCCGCAGGCGCGCCGCGCTCCGCAAGCGTGCGGAACCACTCCGGCGGGAAGCGTTTGCACAGAGATGCACCCGGCTTTGACAGGCGCAAGCTCAGCGGAGCCGATGCGCGCAGTCGCGCACGACGCGCTCCATCGCTTCCATGCGCCGCGGCATATTCGTTGCCAACGCGATCCGGCAGCGCGAGCGCATGAGGTTGCGCCGCGGATAATTGCTCTTACGCTGCTTCGAATGCGGTCGGTCGGGAATATCGCCGTAGAGATAACCGACCGCAATGCGAAGCGTCTCGCAGACATGCCCTGTACCTGTCGCCCATTGGGTTTCTTCCCCATCTATGATCTGCGCCGCGCCTTCGCTTTGCGGCGGAAAAGCGCCGCACGCTCCGCCGCAAGGCAGCGCTTGAAAGTTATGCCGCTGAGGCCGCCAAAGCGCAGCAAGGCGCCTGTAGCGTTTCCCAAAGAAATCGCTTCCGGAGCATGCAAAACCCCTCGGTCCAGTCAAAGGGACCGAGGGGAAACGCTCACTTCAGCGTGATGATCACGCGGCGGTACGGCTCCTCGCCTTCCGAATGGGTCGTGACGTCCGGATCCGCCTGCAGCGCGGAGTGCAGAATGCGGCGCTCGTAGGGATTCATCGGCTCCAGCGCCACGCGGCGACCGCTCTTCTTGCAGCGCCCCGCCATGCGCACGGCGAGCTTGCGCAGCGCCTCTTCGCGCTTGGCGCGATAGTTTTCGGTGTCCAGCGACACGCGCAGGTAATCCTCGCGAGCGCGGTTGACGTTGAGGCTGGTCAGGTACTGCAGCGCGTCAAGCGTCTCGCCGCGGCGTCCAATGAGGATGGACATGTTCTCGCCGGAGAGCACCATCTTCAGCTGTTCCTCGCTCTCGGCGACGGCGATCTGCGCCGGCACGCCCATGCGCTCGGTCAGTCCCAGCAGGAACGCGCGCGCGTTGTGCGCCGTCTCGCTGAGCTGGTCGTCCGGCGTGGGCACGAACGGCTCGTGCTCGATCGGCGCGGGCGCCGGCGTTTCGGCAGTCTCCGCCGGCTTCTGCTCCGCCGGCTTCTGAGGTTTCGGCTCGCGCTTTTTCTTCTCCGCGCGCGGCTTGGGCGCCTCCGCCTTTTCGGGCTTGTCCCCCTTCTCCGCCTTGGCGGTTTCAGGACGATCCTCGTGCGCCTTGGCGCCTTCCGGCTTCTTTTCCGGTTTGTCCGCCTTCGGCTTGTCCTGCCGCGCCTTCTGGCGCTTACCGGAAGGCTGGTCGAGGGAGAACACGGGCATCTCGATGTCGAGATCCTTGTTCGACTGCTTCATGGTCAGGCGGACCTTGGCGGGACGGCCGAAGATGCCAAACAGCCCGGGGCTGCCCATTTCGATGACCTGAATATCCACATCGCCGGAATCACAGCCGAGCTCAGCCAGTCCCTTGGCGATTGCGTCCTTGACGGTCTTGCCCGTCGATTCGATAAACTTCAAGGCACGATGCCTCCTTATGGTCGTCGGGAAGCGCCGGCGGACCCGGAATCGGGGTCAACGGGCGTCTCCGTTCTTCTCGAGCTCGCGCTTGGCGTCCTCGCGGTCGAAGATCCAGTTGAGCACGAGGTTCTGTACGATGGAAATGACGTTGACCGCCATCCAGTAGATGGAGAAGGCGGAGTTGCTGGTGGCGCAGATCCACAGCGAGAACAGCGGGAAGAACCACTTCATGAAGCCGCTGTTCATGGCGTTCGCGGGTTCGGGCTGGGCGGGCTGATCCTTGTCCTTCTTCTTGCCGGAGACGTTCATGACCTTGGTCATCAGGAACTGGCTGACGGCGGCGAGGATGGGCAGGATGAACAATCCATTGGCATACTCAAACAGCGCCGCAAACGACGTGGGAATGTGCAGCGTCGTCTGGAAGATGATGAAGTTCAGCGGGATGCTCGTAAACGCATTGGCGCCGTACTGCGCGGCGATGGCGGCATACTCCGGAGTGGCGAGGAACGCGCGCGCCGCCTCGATGTTCTCGGCGGTCAGAATCGACGAATAGCTCGCCGTGCCGATCTCCGCAAGCGCGCTGCCCGCGGCGGGCAGGATGGAGGACATGAACGAGTCTGGCATGAACACGTTCTTGATCCACAGCCAGCTCTGGAAAGCCGGCGCGATGCCGTCGCGCAGGTTGAGCAGCATCTGCACGGTATGTTCGTTGGCGACGACGCGCATCGCCGTGAACATGAAGATCAGGATCGGATACTGCAAAAGCAACGGCAGGCAGCCCGCCGTCATGCTCACGTGCTCCTTGCGGTACAGCTCCAGCGTCTTCTGGTTGAGCTTTTCCTTGTCGTTGGCATACTTCTTTTGCAGTGCCTGCAGCTTCGGCTGGATGCGCATCGTGGCGCGCATGCCGCGGCGGGACTTGATGTCCAGCGGCAGCACCAGCAGGCGCACGAACAGCGTGAACACCACGACCGACCATCCGTAATTGCCCACCCAGCTGTAGATCCAGTTGAGCACGGAGACAAACAAGCTGTTGATCGAGTCTATCATTCTCTATCCTCCAAGAGGGTAATCTTCAACCAATACAAGAAAATGCCCAAGGCGCACCCGCGCGATGCAGCGGGCTCGCGAGCCGCGGGCATTTTTCGCAAGACCTGCGGGAGGCATTGCTCCCGCGCAGACAGCGCGATCCGCCTCACGGAACGGGATCATAGCCGCCCTTGTGAAACGGATGGCAGCGCAGGATGCGGCGCACGGCAAGATAACCGCCCTTGAGCGCGCCGTACTTGGTCACCGCTTCCAGCGCGTACTGCGAGCACGTGGGGACGAACCGGCAGCACCCGGGGTGCCGCGGCGAGATGTTCCTCTGATAGAAGCGGATCAGGCCGATCAGCAGCCGCTTCGGCACGGAACGCATCTACGCACCCTCCCTGAGCAGCTTGGCGCGCGCGAGCAGGCTGTGCAGCTCGCGCGTGAGGGCCGCGTGTTCGACCTTGCTGGCGGATGGTCGCGCCACGAAGACGTACTTGCCGCACTTCATCTGCGCGCGCATCCGGCGCACATCCTCGCGCATCCAGCGGCGCACGCGGTTGCGCGTCACGGCGTTGCCCACCTTGCCGGAGACCGAAAAGCCGATCTTCAGGTCGCGCCCCTTCATGTACACCAGCGTGACATTGCGCGACGGCGTGGACTTGCCGCGGCGGTAGACGAACCGGTAGTTCCGGTTTTCACCCAGACGATAGCGGCGCGGGAACGCCTGCGAGCCGCGCGCCGCAGCGGGAACGCCCTCCACGATCGGTTACGCGGAGAGGACCTTGCGACCGCGGGCGCGGCGCGCCTTGAGGACGTTGCGACCGGCGCGGGTCTTCATGCGCGCGCGGAAGCCGTGCACCTTGGATCTCTGACGCTTCTTGGGCTGATAGGTACGAACCGAACTTGCCATGACGAAACACTCCTTACGCAATCTGAATTGGGAGCGATCCGCCCGGAAAGGGCAGACCACCCAGAATTACAACCTCATCAGTATAGCCGATTGCCGCCGTTCTGTCAAGCATTCTTCCATGAAATCTCGCCGTCTTCCGCCGGATTTCAACGCAAATTTTTCACAATTGCGCCGAACCTCGCGCCAATAGGAAGATTCGCTTGCCATCGGGCGCGAATCGGGGTATAATGACATTGACTTCGCCGCAAGACGGCACGATGAGGTGCATCGCCATGAAGCTCAACGCCCGCGCCCGCGCGATTCCCGACTACGTCGACACGCTGGATGGCTTTCGCGCCGTCGCCACGTTTCTGGTGCTGATCTTTCACTACTGGCAGCAGTCGTGGGTATCGATGGTCGTCCATATCGGTCCGGTTGCGATCGACTTCACGCCCATCGTCTCCATCGGCAGTCTGGGCGTGGAGCTGCTGTTCGCGCTCAGCGGTTTCTGCCTGTACTACCCGCTCGCCGTCCATCCGGAGCGCCGGCTGCACGCCGGGCAGTACGCTTACAAGCGCGCCGTGCGCATCCTGCCAACGTACTTCCTGTGCGTAATCGTCTGCTCCGTCTACCAGATCGGCCGGCTGGACCCGGCGCTGCTGCGCGAGCAGTTCATCGGCAACATGACGCTGACGCAGATGTCCACGGCGTCGCTGGCGTACAACCACCTCAATCCCGTGCTCTGGTCGATCGCCATCGAGGCACAGTTCTATCTGATCTTTCCCCTGCTGCTGCCGCTGTTTCGCAAAAAGCCCTACTGGGTGATGCTGGCGGCGTTCGCCATCGGTGAGGGCTGGCGGATGTACCTGCGCGACGTTGACTATTCCAGAATCGGCTGGCTGATGAACCAGCTGCCGGCGATGATCGACGTCTACGTCGGCGGCATGCTCGCGGCGCACGTCGCAGCACAGCTCAAGCGCCTGCTCGACGAACGCCAGCGCGCGGCGCTGCGACCGGCGTTTACGCTGGCGGCGATGATGTTCGCGGCGACCTATTTCCTCGCGGTAATGTACATCGGCGCGCTGCGCTATGAGGATGTGCCTGAAAACCTTTCCCGCCTGCAGATGCACACGCGCAAGTTCGTCGCCGTGGCGTTCTGCGGCGCGATCGCCGCGTCGGTGTTCAGCTGCGCATGGATGCACCGCCTACTCGGCAATCCCGTGACGCGCTTCGTCAGCACGATCTCCTATCAGGTCTACATGTGGCACGGCTGGATCGCGCTGCGTCTCAAGGAATGGAACCTGCCGCCCTACGCCACCGAGCGCCCGATGGACGATCCCGCGTGGCGCTGGCCCTACATGCTGCTGTGCATCGCGCTGAGCCTCGCCATCGCCATCCTCATGACCTATCTGGTCGAGCGGCCCATTTCCAGATTCTGCCTCGCCCACGCGCCGCGCTGGGCAAAGCCCAAGCCGCCGCGCGTCCAGCCCGGAAACGCGCCGACCGACCATGGAGGGACGCCGTCATGACCGAACGCCTTGCCCCGCGCCGCAGTCTGTGGCGCGAACCGCGCCTGTGGTATGGCGCGTTTATCGTGGTGCTGGCATGGACCGGCATCATGATGATTCTCGGCTTTGACATCTTCGCCCACTCCCCGCGCGACAGCTACACGCTGCAGGCGCTTGCCTGGCGTGAAGGCAAGCTCTCGCTCGGGCAGGATTACCCATGGCTGGAGCTGGCGATCTACAACGGCGACTACTATGTCAGTTTTCCCAGCGTGCCGGCGCTGGTGATGTGGTTCCTCTCACTCTTCTTTGGAAGCAACACGCCGAACACGCTGGTCACGGGGCTGTACTTCCTGACTACGTACTTCGCCGGCTACGCGCTCGCGCGACGCTTTCGCAAGAGCGCCGACGCGCTGTTCTTCGCGCTGTTCCTGACGCTCGGCTGCAACATGCTGCAATTCTCGCTGACGGGCGACGTGTGGAATCAGGCGCAGCTGATGTGCTTCATGCTCACGACGCTGTGCGCGCTGGGACTGACGGGACGCTCGCCCGCCGAATGGGCATTGGGACTGTTCTGCCTTGCGCTCTCGGTCGGCTGCCGACCGTTTCAGGCGGCGTTCGTGCCGCCCGCGCTGTGGATGTTGTATAAAAAGCTCTCCGGAACGCGCCCCTCGCCCCTTGCCCAAACGCTCGTGCGGATGGTTCCCTATCTGATCGCGCCGGCACTGGTGGCGCTGGCGCTGGGATGGTACAGCTTCGCGCGCTTTGGCAACCCGCTCGAGTTCGGGCACAACTACCTGCCCGAGTTCACCCGCGACCCCGACCAGCCGCAGTTCGGGCTGCAGTACGTCGCCAGCAACGCCGCCAACCTGCTGCGGCTGCCGTGGTTCGAGGGAAACCGGCTGCTGTTCCCGAAATTCAACGGCTTCGCGTTCTACATGGTCAATCCCATCTACGTCACCGCCGCGGTCGCCGGCATCGTCAAAGCGGCGCGTCGCCGCTGGGACATGACCGACGCGCTGCTCGCGCTCGCCGTCGCGCTGGAGATCT
>CALVPU010000087.1 GCA_944353735.1 uncultured Eubacteriales bacterium
GGCTGTTTAGAGGGTTGGGGAATGAGCCCGCGTTCATTTTTGATGGTCAACCACCCCGTTTTTTTCCCCCACTTGGGGGGTTCCTAAAAAAAAGGGGGGGAGGGGGGGTAAGCCCTCTTTTCCATACTGACGGCGCCCATTCATATGCGAGGGGAGTTAGGGAAGCGATGAGTATGGAACCGATGATCCGGGACATAGAATCGTTTGGAGACTGTCTGAAGGACCTGATGGACGCGCACCATTGGTCGCTCGAAATGGTGACGCAGGCGGCAGGTTACAAGAGCCGCACGAGCATCTCGCGCCTGCTTGCCGGGGAAACCGAACAGAAAACCTGTCGCGCCACCTACCGGCGGCTGTGCGACAGCGGGCTGCTCAGCGAGGACGACCGGCGCCGGCTGGGCAAGGCGCTGGAAAACAGCGAAACCGGCGTGGAACAGGTGCGCGTGCAGCGCATCCTTTCCAACCTGATCTTCGGCAAGCGCCCCGAGGTGCCGCCGGCGCCGCCGCGCTATCTCGAGCTGCTGGACGCGCTCACCGGCGCGCAGAGCGCGGAGGTGCTGCTGGTCAACTGCATGAACAACGCGCTGCTGGAGCCGCTGCGGCAGGTGCTGGAAGCGAATCCGGCGGTGACGGCGCGGCACTACTTCGCCATCGGCAGCAGCGAGTCCCGCGCCGCCATGGCGCTGGCGCGGCTGGCATACATGGCGTATCTGCCGAACTACACCGGCCTCGTGGACGAGAGCGCCGTCGGCATGGCGACGACCTTCGGCACGACGGACATGGTGGTCGCCTCGATCCGCGCCGCCGACGGCACGCTCACCGACTCGCTGACGCTGATCACCGAGGGGCACACCCACGTGCGCACGTTCACCTCGACCGGAGAGCGCGGGCTGTTCGTCCTGTTCCGCGACGTGCTCGGCGACCTTGCCGACAACTACAGCCCCGCCACGTGCGTGTGCAACGCCGCCGCCGGACCGCAGCAGTTCGTCGAGATGATGTGCCTCTGGGAGTCTTGCGAGCACAAGACCCCCATGTTCCACATGCAGTCGGACCTGTGCATCAACCTCATCGACCCCAGCCACGTGCGCGCCGCGCTCGAGGGCGGACCTTTGGAGACGGTGTTCGCGAACGTGCCGGGCAGCGTGCTCAAGCGGGCGCTGAACCAGTTCCTCACGTCGCAGCGCAACCGCTTTGCGAACATCACCACCAGCCATCAGCCCAAGCACATCTGCCTGTCGCGCGCCTCGCTGGAATACTTCGCCCGCACCGGGCGCATCGGAAGCCACTTCTACGGCATGCGCCCCTTCTCCATGGCGGAGCGCAACGCCATCCTGCAGATGCTGCTGCAGCTCGCGCTGCACAACCGCCACTTCTTCCTCTACTTCTACCTCGACGCGTACGAGCCGAAGGTCGAGATCGACGCGTGGATCGGCAAGGGGCTGTCCGCCTTCCCCATCCGCCGCGGCCCGCAGGTACAGAACAGCTTTACCAACAGCGTCATCTTCAGTCCGCGCCTCGCCCGCACCTTCCAGACCTACTTCCAGACGGAAGTGAAGCAGCACTGCGTGATGTCCGACGTCCATGGCATCGCCTTCCTGCGCGACCTGATCCGCGGAATGCAGTGGTGACCGCGCGCGAAAAGCGCCAGACACGTCAAAACAGCACAGAACGGGCGAAAAGCGCCGAGCGCGCCCAAGCCGTGTGGATCGGGCGAAAGGCGCAGCGCACGTCAAGCGGAATGGATAAAACCGCTGATGGGCGCGCTGCGCCGCCTGCTCGCCGCCGGCGCCAAATCCGCACGCGGAACGACCGCGCCCGCACGCGGGCGAAAAGTGTCGGGCGCGCAGAGGCGTGCGGCACAGCGGGCACGCAGAATCCCACGCCACGGCATCGACCGGCTGATCGGCGCGCTGGGCGAAGGTCTCGTGCGGTCGCGCGGAATCCCGCTTGCGGAACATGCGCGCGGCGCGGAAGCCGTTCGGGTGCGCGGAAGGAATGATTCCGCGCACCCGAACCGTATCGTGCCCTGAGAGGCGCGCAGCGCACCCTCAACCGTGTTTTCGTCCGCGGAAAATGGAAAAATACCTTCCGCGGCAAGCGCCCTCTGGCGGCCTTCTCCGCCGCCTCACGCGCCTTGGTCCGCCGCAGTGGCGCGCGATGCGGATGCGCCGCTGCGCAAGCCTGCGCTTCCGCGCCCTCCCGCCGTTTGCGCTTCCGCGCCATGCGTCGGCGCCCTTCGCGCGCAGCACAGCTCGCGGCGCCCGGCCCGCAAACAGGCGCTTCCGCGCCACACCGACGGACATTCGCACCATGCGTCAGCGCCCTTCGCGCACAGCACAGCTCGCGGCACTCGTCCCGCAAGCAGGCGCTTCCGCACCACACCGACGGACATTCGCGCCATGCGTCAGCGCCCCTCCCATCGCCGTGGGAGGGGCGCTGATTTCGCCTTCTGCAAGGGATTGCGGCGCGCTCACGCCTTGCCCTCGCCGACGAGCATGCACATGTACGCCGCCGCGGCGTCGTAGCGCGCGTCGTGGGGATGGTCGCCGCCGCCGAACCACTTCTCGCACTGCCTGGCGATGAGCTCCTGCGACAGCCCGAAGTGCTCCGTCAGCTCCACCAGCTTCGGCGGCTTGAGCACGTTGGGGTTCTGCTTGAGGGGGATGTTCGCCTCGCGCGTGTAGTGCTTGAGCGTGCAGAACACGGGGAACTCCGGCAGCTTCACGCCGACGCGGGCGAATTCCTCGCGCAGGTAGCGCACGTCGCCGGCGACGTCGTGACCGATGACGAGCTTGCAATCCTTGAAGTCGCGGTAGATCTCGTCCGCGCGGCAGGCGAACACCTCGCCGCCGGACAGCCGCCGCAGCTGATAGACGCTCAGCCCGTGCACCTTTCGCGCATAGCGGTTGACCGCCTTGACGGAAAAGTACATGTTCTTGCCGCGCACCCGCCGCCCGTCGATGATGAGGTAGGACAGCTGGATGATGCGGCTGGGATGCATGCCGTCGAGCTCGACGTCCAGCGCGATCATGCGCTCGGGACGCCGGAATGGATTGGGAAAATGGAACTTCACGGCTTACCGACCCCGCATCGCAAGATTGATGTTCTCCAGCACCTGCTCAATGTTGCGGCGCGGCGTGGCGAGGTTGAGGCGGAAGTGCTTGTCGCCGGCGGCGCCGAAGTCCGTGCCGCTGTTGAGCGCCACGCGCGCGCGGTTGACGAGCAGGTCGCGCAGCTCGTCGTGCGTGCCCGCGACGCCGCGCATGTCGAGCCACATCAGGTAAGTGCCCTGCTGCGGGCGAACCCGGATCTCCGGCAGATGCTCGGCGAGGTAGGCAACGACGAGGTCGCGGTTCTCGCGCACGTACTCGACCACCGCGTCCATCCACTCGTCGCCGTGGTTGTACGCCGCGGTCTGGGCGATGGCGCCGAAGATGTTCGGCGAGGTGGCGTGACCGCGGGCGATCTCGTCGGCGACGGCCTGGCGCAGCGCGGCGTCCGGCACGATGCACGACGACTGCCGCAGGCCCGCGAGGTTGAACGACTTCGTCGCCGAGGTCAGCATCACCATGCGCTCGCCGCCCTCGACGTCGACGATGCGCGTCTGGCGGCAGCCGTCGAACGTGAAGTCGGCGTGGATCTCGTCGGAGACGATGCGCACGCCGTAGCGGTTTGCCAGCGCCACCAGCCGCGTCAGCTCCTCGCGCGTCCACACGCGGCCGATGGGGTTGTGCGGGCTGCAGAGGATCATCATCTTGACGCCGCCGCGGAACTTCTCCTCCACGTCGTCGAAGTTCATGCGCCAGCCGTCCTCCGTCTCGTCAAGGGGGCTCTCCACCAGCGTGCGCCCGAAGAGCTTGACCGCCGTGTAGAAGGGGCCGTACACCGGCGTCTGGATGAGGATGCGGTCGCCGGGCTGCGTCAGCGCGCGCACGCAGAAGAACAGGCTGTCCACCACGCCGGGGCTGTAGAGGATCCAGTCGGGCTGCACGTCCACGCCGTGGCGGCGCTTGAGCCAGCCGATCTCGGCGGCGCGGTCCGCCTCGCCGTTTTCCGTATAGCCAAAGATGCCGTGCTGCACGCGCTGCGCCAGCGCCTCGATCACTGCCGGCACGGTGCGGAAGTCCATGTCCGCGACCCACGCCGCCACCAGATCGCCGCGACCGAAGTGTTCCTCGAGCTTATCCCACTTTTCGCAGTTCGTGCCCAAGCGGTTGATGTCCGCGTCGAGGTATTCCCGGTAGAATGAGTTCATAGCTATCCCGCCTTCGCATCCGTATTGCGCCGGTTTACCCCGGCTTCTTCATCGCGTAAAAGGTCACTCTGCTTATTATAACGCCTTTGCGCGAAACTTGCAAGCCTTCACGCGGGCGAATTTCCCGCCACGGCGCGGCGCAGCGGCTCCAGATCGATCTCGTCGTGTCCTTCGAGCACGTCGAGCAGCTGCGCGAGCATGGTATGCACGCCGCCGGGCACGTCGCTTTCGGCGTTGAGCGGCATCACCGGGTCGTGCAGCGACAGCCGCAGCAGGAACCACGCGTTGCGCACGCCGCCGTCGAGATTAAACAGTATGCGCACGCCCTCGCGGTTGTCGTTGGCGAGCGTCCATTCGGGGTCGTCGAGCGTGTGGGAGAGCACCGCCTCGATCGCCTCCTGCCCGGCGGCGCGGACGTCCTCGGCGCGCACGGGCAGGCGGATTTCCACGCGCTCCACCGGCTCCTGCAGCTCGTCGATCAGCGACGCCAGCGTCTGCCCCTGACGCTTGCGCTCGAACGCCTCGCAGACCAGACGCGCGGCGAGGTAGACGCCGTCGTCGAGGAAGAAGTTTTCGCGGAACGCGGCGTGCCCGCTGGTCTCCATGGCAAGCGGGCAGTCGATGCCCTCGCGGTTCAGGCGCACCGCCTCGTCGATGACGTTGCGGTGCCCGCGCTTGTAGCGGTAGTGCGTGCCGCCCCACTCCTCGATGAAGCGCGCCAGTCCGGAGCTGGTGACGCTGTCGGTGACGAACGTCGCCCCGGGCGATTCCTCCAGCAGGATGGCGGCGGCGAGCGCGATGAGGCGGTTGCGGTGGATGGCGCGACCGCTCTCGTCGACGATGGCGACGCGGGCGCAGTCGGGATCGAGCAGCACGCCCATGTCTGCCTCGTTCTCCGTCACCGCCCGGGCGAGCCGCTCCAGCGCGGCGGGATCTTCGGGATCGGCGCCGTCGGGACCGCCGTCGGGCGACAGGCCGAAGCTGCCGTCGACGCAGGCGCCGAGACCTTCGAGGAAGCTGGCGAAGAATCCGCCCGTGCCGCCGCCGGCGTCGACCACCACGTGGATGCCGAGCAGCGGTCTGAGCGCGTCGTCCTCGAGCCGCCGGCGCATCATCGCCTCGAGCCGCGCGAGGTACGGCTGCAGCGCGTCGGTGCGCCGGACGAGCCGCTCGGGAATCTCCGCCTGTTCGGCGCGGTCGACGAGCAGCAGCAGGTCGAGCTCGGTCAGCTGACCGTCGCGCTGCATCGCCTTGAAGCCGTTCATTTCCGGCGCGTGGGCGCTGGCGGTGATCATGACGGCGCCGTCCGCCCGCGGCTTGCCTTCGATCGTGGTCATGGCGAGCGCGGGCGCGGCGCACAGCCCGCAGTCGAGCACGTCGCTGTCCGCGGCGGTGAGTCCGGCGACGAGCGCGGCGCTGAGCCGCCGTCCCGACGCGCGCGAATCCCGTCCCACGGCGATGGTGAGGCGGTCGGGCGTGGTGCCGGCGCGCTCGGCGAGCCACTGGGCGAACACATATCCGAACCTGCGCGCGAATTCATCGGTCAGCTTTTCCGCGTTCGCGCGAATCTCCGGTCCGCTGACGAACCTGCGATACTTCTCCATAACTCCCCCTTTCGCAGGGGTCCTGCCCCTGCATCCTGCTCAAGGGACCGAGCCCTTGAGAATCCCGCCGGCCCGCCCCTTGGGGCCGCGCGGGGCGATACTGGAAACGGTCGTGACCGCCGGCGAAGCGCCCGCGGCGATGTTGTCCGGAAGCGGCAAAGCGCGTTCCCGGGAACGGCGGATGCGGCGGAACTGCCGCTGGCATGCGTCGCGCGCCGGCAAGTGCGCAGGCACAGCCCCGCGGCGCTTGAATCCGCTCCCCGCGCGGCGTCCGGCAGCCCGCATATCGATTCTAACATAACTCGCCATTCCTGTCCAGCGCTTTGCCCGCAAATGGCGCACAATTTGCCGCTCGGGCAGGGCGCGGCGAGCCTGTGCCCGAGCGGCAAAAAGAAACGCCGGGCGCAATGCGCTCCGGCAAAATGGAACGAATGGTTCTCATGACATGCGCCGCGGCGACCAACCCATCGCGCTAGGCACTCTGTGCCGCCGTGGAAAGACCGCGCGGAGGATACGGCGGTCAGAATGACCACTCGCCGGGCAAGCCCGCCGCGCGATTCGGAACATGCGCCGCGCCACGGCGGGAAAATCGCGCTGGGCACTCTATGCCGCAGCGGAAAGACCGCGCGGAGGATACGGCGGTCAGAATGACCACTCACGGGCAAGCCCTGCCGCGCGATTCAGAACATGCACCGCGCCACGGCTGGAAAATCGTGCTGGGCACCCTGTGCCGCTGTGAAAAGACCGCTCGGGAGATGCGGCGGTCAGAAGGGCCACTCGCTGGGCAAGCCCCGCCGCGCGATTCGGAACAT